>CAZNZH010000980.1:0-2065 GCA_964577445.1 uncultured Myxococcales bacterium | reverse complement strand
CTGATGGGCCAGCGCGTCGATGTCGACCGTGGTCAAGGTGCCGACCAGGGGTGAGAGCGCGCTCAGACCGCCTCGCGCAATGGTCGGCCGCTTCGCCTCCAAAGCCAACGGCAAATTCAGTCGGCGCCGACATGGGGCTCCATCACGCCGCCGTCTCATTACCATGCTGGGCTGCCTCCAGACGCCGGAGGTATTCGGTCGGCTGCTCCGTGATGATGCGTCGGCGGCCAAGCCGCACGAACCTCGGTGCGGTGCCGGGGCTCCGCGCCCAGAGAGCGTAGATGCATTCCCTCGATAGGTCGATGGCCTTCGCGAAGGCGGCGACCGAGTACCCGGCTTTGCGGACCGGAGTGGATTGGTGCGCCGCGCGTGGCGGGGAAAGCGTCGTGTGTACCGTGTCCATGCGTTCCCTTACGTTGGCCGACCCGTGTCGGTGTGTCGTGGGGGATTCTCGCTCTTGAGCGCCCACGTCCCCCCAAAACGATAAAGGCACACAGCGGTGTCCGGGATTGATCCGTATGTAATCCATGGGTTACAATGATTCATGTTCATCGTTCAGCAGACCGACTTGTTCATCGAGTGGTTCGGGGCGCTGAAAGATCGAACGGCGCGGCTCCGCATCGCAGCGCGCATCCGCATCGTCGAGCAAGGAAGTCTTGGCGACTGGAAATCGGTGGGCGACGGCGTGAGTGAATTGCGCGTTGACTACGGCCCGGGCTACCGTTTGTACTTCACGCGCCGCGGCGAGCAGGTTGTGGTGCTGCTCGCAGGTGGCGGCAAGCGCACACAGGCGGCCGACATCAAGGCCGCGAAGGCGATGGCCGCCTTGCTATAGGAGCAGAAACATGGCGAAGAAGCTCAAGACGACGCGCTGGGACGTCACGGAGCACCTGCACAGCGAAGCCGACATGGCCGAGTACCTGCAGGCGATGATCGATGAGTCTGGCAACGACCCGAAGATGATCGCCGCCGCGATCGGCGACATTGCCCGAGCCCGGGGCATGACTGCCGTGGCGCGCCGAGCGCGCATCACGCGTGAGGCGCTCTATCGCGCGCTGTCGCCGGACGGTAACCCGGAATTCGCGACTGTGGTCAAGGTCCTCGAAGCGTTACATCTCAAGCTGACGGTTCGACCTGTGGCGTAACCGGAGTCGCCTGCCGCCCGTGACGTCGAGGGCCGTCGCAGACAAGCCTGCCAATGGTTTGACGTCACGGACGCCGTATGTTGTTCGGTATGTCATTTCGGCGTGTGGTAATCGTCACTCCTAACACTTTGAATTGACGATAAATGTGGAGGACTCCGTCTCCGCCAAGTCTCTCAATCCTGGGTTCGCTCGCGCTGTCCGCAGCGCGAACCTGGGCGGTCATGGGCTGCGCACGACCATCTCATGCCCCCGTCCACTGCAAGTCCAGGCGCTTGGCCTCAACGATCAAGCCGGCATCGCGGTCAGCTTGACGCCAAGAGCATTGCAGACCTTCTGGATGGTGTCGAAGCGAGGATGCGCTTCGGGTCGGAGAGCCTTGTAGAGCGCTTCGCGGGTCAGTCCAGCAGCCTGCGCCACTTGCGTCATCCCTCGCGCACGAGCTACATCCCCCAGTGCTGCAGCGAGCAGCCCTGGATCCCCATCCTCGATGGCCAGACGAATGTAGTCGGCGATCGCCTCGTCGTCGTCCAGGTACTTGGACGGATCGAACTCGGCCAACTCGGACAGCTTGATCTTCCTGGTCATCTCACTGCTCCTCGATCTTCTCGGCCAGTGCAATGGCCTTCTCGATATCCCGTGCTTGTGTTCCCTTCGTTCCGCCACCGAGCATCAGGATGAGGACGTCACCGCGATGCGCGTAGTACATGCGCCACCCGGGCCCGAAGAACTCGCGCATCTCGTAGACCCCTTTGGTGACCGGCTTGACGTCACCAAGCTGCCCAAGGCTCGCCTTGCGAAGCCGCAAGACCAGCCGACGCCTGGTCGGTGCGTCGCGCAGACCATCGAGCCATCGTTCGAAGGGCTCGGTGAGAACGACTTTGAACACGATCGAATTGTAATCGATCGTTCACGACGTGACA
>CAZNZH010000979.1:0-2066 GCA_964577445.1 uncultured Myxococcales bacterium | reverse complement strand
CGCTTCGCCAAGCAGGACCGGGACCGCCTGAAGAAGACCGAGCGCGAGCTGGAGCGGCTACGGCGCGAGTCCGAGGGCGCGGGGGAGGCGAGGCGGCAGTTGGAGCGGCTTCAGCGCGAGATGGACCGGGCGGCGCAGGACCTGGCGCGGCGGGGTGCGGAGAGCCCGAAGCAGACCGCCGAGCAGATGCGACGAGCCGAGGACATCATGCGGCGGCTCAGCGAGATGACCGAGGGCCAGCGGCAGATGCGGGTCGCCGAGGGGCGCCTGGTCGACCTGGAAGAGATGATGCGCCGGGCCGGGCAGCAGAGCGGCCAGGGCAAAAACGGCGAGGGGCAGGACGGCCAGGGCCAGGGCGAGCAGGGCCAGCTCGAGCGGTTCCTGGTGCGCGCTGGGGGGCAGGACCCGCAAGGCGGCAAAAACGGCCAGGGCAAAGGCGCCGACAAGGGTGAGGCGCTGACGCTGCTGATGCCCGGCGGCATGAAGCCCGGAGGCGCTGGGAAGCGAGGCGACGGGCCGCGAGACGGGCAGCCCGGCCCCGGCGAGGGCGGCGGCACGTCCAAGCAAGGCGACGCGGCCGACGGCGTCGGCGAAGGCCACGACCCGCGCGTCTTCGGCGCCCGCACCGAGCAGCGCGCCGCCGGCATCGAAGATCAGGTCCGCGGCGCCGAGTCCGACGGCCCATCGGAGAGCCGCGTCATCCGCGCCGCCGCCAGCCGCGGCTTCGCCACCCAGTCGTGGAAGGCCGTGCACCAAGACTACAGCGCGGTGGTCGAACAGGCGCTACAACGCCAGGAGATCCCTGCCGGCCAGCGCCGCTACGTCCGCCGCTACTTCGACCTCATCCGCCCCCGCTGACCCCCGCTGACCCCCGTGGAGACCCGCCCCATGCCCACCGACGTCGAAGCCCGCGGCAAAGCCGTCGAAGCCGCCACCAGCCGCCTGACCCGCGAGGTCGGCAAGGTCATCGTCGGCCAGACCGAGGTCTTCGAGGGCGTCCTGATGGCGCTCATCGCCGGCGGCCACGCGCTCTTGGAGGGCGTGCCCGGCCTCGGCAAGACCCGCCTGGTCCGCACCCTGGCCGACGCCCTGGACCTGAGCTTCTCGCGCATCCAGTTCACCCCGGACCTGATGCCGTCGGACATCACCGGCACCAAGGTCGCCATCCACGACGAGAGCGGCCGCACGGTGCTCGAGTTCGAGCGCGGCCCCATCTTCGCCAACGTCGTCTTGGCCGACGAGGTCAACCGCGCCACCCCGCGCACCCAGTCCGCCATGCTCGAGGCGATGCAGGAGCGCTCGGTGACCGTCGGCCGCACCACCCACGCGCTGGAAGACCCCTTCTTCGTCCTGGCGACCCAAAACCCGCTCGAGATGGACGGCACCTACCCGCTGCCCGAGGCCCAGCTCGACCGCTTCCTCTTCAAACTGCACGTCGATTTCCCAAGTGCGGACGAGCTGCACACCATCTTGGACCGCACCACCCACGGCCACGACGAGACCATCGCGCCGGTCCTGGGCAGGGCCGAGCTGCTCGAGCTCCGCCGCCTCGCCATGGAGGTCCCCATCGCCCGCCACGTCCAGGACTTCGCCGTGCGCGTCGTCGAGGCCACCCACCCCGACCGCAAGTCCGCGCCCGAGGTCACCCGCCGCTTCATCCGCTACGGCGCGTCGCCCCGCGGTGCCCAGGCGATCATCCTCACCGCCAAGGTCCGCGCGGTGCTGTCGGGCCGCTTCGCCGTCTCGTGCGACGACATCCGCCACGTCGCCCGCCCGGCGTTGCGCCACCGCATCATCCGCAACTTCGAGGGCGAGGCCGAGGGCATCACCACCGACCGCGTCCTCGACGACATCCTCCGCGCCACCCCCGAGAAGGCCTGAGCGTGTCGCTGCTGAGCGATAGACCCCGCAAGACCGGCGCCTCGCCGTCTCGCGACGCGCTCTTCGACGACGCCTTCATGGCGAAGCTCGAGTACCTCGAGATCGTCGCCAAGCGCGCGTTTACCGGCTCAGCCCGAGGTGAGCGCCGCTCCAAAAAGCTAGGCGCGGGCTTGGAGTTTGCCGAC
>CAZNZH010000978.1:0-2069 GCA_964577445.1 uncultured Myxococcales bacterium | reverse complement strand
CGCGCCACGGCCAGCGCGGGCACGTCACGGCGCGGCGCCGCCTCGCCCGCGGCGACCGGCTCGGCGACATCGAGCACCGACCCCAGCCGCGCCTCAGCAGCCGCCAGCGCGTTCTGTGCGGTGCGCAGCAGCTCGCGTATCTCCTGTAAGCGCATATCCGCCTTCAAGAGATCCGCCTTGCGCGCCTGTCCCGACGCGTAGCGGGTCCGCACCACGTCGGCGAAGCGCCGGCTCAGGGTCAGGCTCTCGCCGTAGGTCGCGACCGCGCGGCGCAGGTAGCGGGCCTCGTGAAAGGCCGCGGTGAACTGGGTCATCTGGTCGAGGACCGCCGCGCGGAACTCCTCGGCGGCGAGCGCCACGTCGCGGTCGGCCGCCACCCCCGCGAGCGCCTCGGGCCCGGGCAGCGGCCAGGCGGCCTCGCGATCGTCGGGTCGGCGCGCAAAGGCTTGGTATTGCTCGACCAGCCGCTCCAGATACAGGGCCTGGCTCAGACGATTCCGGCGCGCGTCGAGGCGGCTCCGAGCGGCGCGCAGCGCCTGACTGCGCGCGAAGAACACCGTGAGCCCGAGGGTCTCGCTGATGGGGCTGGGCATCTCGAAGGACTCGGCGGAGGCGGCGACCCAGACGGCCTCGTCCATCGGGATCTCAATGAAATCCAGATCTTTCGGCTTCAGGCCACCCGGCGAGGGCGCTGGCGGCACCGCGGCGCCTCTGCTGGTCGCCAGCTCCGCCTCGCGCGCGGGAGCCGCCGTCGCGCGATCTCCCACGGCGTCTCTGAGCGAGCGCCCCACCGCGGGCAGCCGGCTCTCGCGTTGATGTGCCCTGAGGGCTCGCGCGGTGCAGGCCGAGACGCCCAGCGAGAGCGCGAGCGCACCGATGAGGAGGGTGCGCGCCATCACGGCGCCCCCTGGCCCGAGGCGGCGCTCATGCCTGCGAGGGAGACGCCCACCAGCCGCTCCAGGGCGGCTTCGGCCTGCACCCGGTCGGCGGCGGCACGCTCGCGCGCCAAACCGAACTGATAGAAAGTGCCGCGCGCCTCCAGGAAATCGGTGTAGCCGCCGACGCCTTCGCGGTACCACGCCTCGGCGTCGGCCATGGCGCGCGAGGCCTCGGGCAGCAGGGACTCGTCATAGAGCGCCTTGAGGCGCGCGGCGTTTCGCAAGCGGTACAGCGCCTCCTCGATGCGCGCCAAGAGCCCATTGATCTGGCCCCGCTTTTGTTCGACGCGCCGCGCCAGGTCGGCCGCCGCGGCGCGCACGCGGCTGACGTGTTTCCCAAACCAGAGGGGGACCCGCAGGCCGATGGAGAGGCCCACGGCGTCCTGGCCGCTGTCGACCACCCCCGGCATACGCGCGGGGCCGTTGGCCATGTACTGGGCGCCCAGCTCGAGGTCGGGGAAGAACTGCGCGCGGGCCTCGCGGACGGCGGCCATGTCCGACTCCATCTGGGCGTCGGTCTCGCGCAAACGCGGCTCGCGCTTCAGCGCCAGGGCGTAGAGCGGCTCCACGCTCGGGGGCACGGGGCCCGCAGGCCAGGGGTCCAGGGCGGGGACTTCAGCACCCGGGGCCCGGTCCAGCACCGCGTTGAGCCTCGCGACGGCCGCCCGGAGCAGCTCGTCGAAGCGGACGCGGTCGTAGCCGAGCTGGGCGAGCTGGGCGCGCGCCTTGTTGACGTCGAAGAGCGTCCCGCGGTCGTCGCCATAGCCCTCCGCGGCCGCGGCGGCCAGCTCGGTCGCCAGCCCGAGGTTCAGCTCGACCGTCGCCACGGCGCGCTGGAAGTACCGCACCTCGGCGACGGTCGACTTCAGCTCGCTCAACATCTCCAAGACCGCGGCTTCGTAAGCGTGGCCGGCCGCCCGGGCGCGCGCCGTCGCGCCGCCGTGCTGCGCGACCAGGGCGGGGATGGACGGGATGGCCTGCATGGCGGCGACGCGGTGCTCGTTGGGACCCACCCGCGTCTCCACCGGCAACGGGAGCCATGTGTAGGTCACGCGCGGGTCGGGCAGCGCGCCGGCCATCCCGACCCGCGCGGTCTGCCCTCGCCACGCCTGCCACGCCGCCGCCACGGCC
>CAZNZH010000977.1:0-2071 GCA_964577445.1 uncultured Myxococcales bacterium | reverse complement strand
GGGGCGGTCTGCTTGAAGACCTTGCCGCCGCGGTCCAGGACGAAGTGGTTGTGGGTGGCGACCTCGGCGAAGGTGATTGAATAGGGGGTGCGGAGTTTATCCTTCACGAGGACGGCATACTCACGCCAGTCGAGCCCACGCTCGGCCGGCGACTTCCCAAAGTAAATCCCGCTCTGCAGTCTTGCGCGGAACGGCCATAGATAACGCTCTGCCGTCGGTTCGGCCTGGTACTTTCCGTCGGCGTCGTAGCTGAAGAGGCAAGCCAGATCAGCACTCGACCAGTCGCGCGCACCTTCGCCAATTCCGAAGCGAGTGATCGCACGGCGATGAATTCCGCTGCGAGCGAAATGCTCCACATCGTCGCCAACGTAGAGGTCGTCTTCTCCAGTCACCACCATGACCCCGAGCGCATCGGCGACGTCGCCAAGCCGCTGCCCCGCCGCCTCCTCAATCGTCTCCTTCACATCCGCCGCGCCGCCTCCGCCGAGGCTCCAGGGGTGTTTCTCCAGCGTGTCGCGCGCCATCTCGGCCACAGACAGAAACTCGTCCTCGTAGCCGACCTCGCCGGCGTGGGAGGCGATGCTGCTCCAGACCTCGCCTTGGGCGGGGTCTTTTGGTGTCGAGGGTTCGCCGCGTTTTCCGAGGACTGCGACAACACCGCCCGAGATCGGGCTCTGGTTCTTGCCAAACAGAATCACCGTCGGGGTGCCGTGGCCGGGGATGTAGGCTCCGGAGGCGTCGATAATTTCGGTCAGGTGGACCTTGGGAAGCACCTCTTCCACGAGCTTCTTGCCGAACTCGCGCTTCATGAAGCTGTTCGACGTGATTTGGCCGGTGAAGCCGCCGTCGACGGCAAGCTGGAAGATGCGCTCGCAGAATGGCGCTGACAGGGCGTATTTGCCGGCGGCGCTTGTGTAAGCGGTGCGGTAGACGTCGCGCAGGACGGCGTCTTTGCAGGTGATGTAGGGCGGGTTTCCCACGACCGCGTGGTAGCGCTGGTTGAAGACGCGGCGGGCGGCCTCGGGGTCGTCTAGCGCGAAGAGGCGGTCTTTCCAGGCGGCGTCGCCGGCTCCGAGGTCGGAGAGGCGTTGCTGCTCGCCGGAGGCTCCGTGTAGCAGCGAGTCGGCAACTACTAGATTGAGCGACAGGCGCGGGGCTTGGGACAGACGGGTGAGGCCGGCCTCCGCCAGGAAGGCCAGGGTGAGGCGGAAGCGGGTGATGGCGACGGCATAGGGGTTGAGGTCGACGCCGTAGATTTGGGTCAGGGCTTGGGCGGCGTGGGCCTTGGGCTCGAGGCCGGGGTGCAGGCGCTTTCGGGCGTCGACGAGGCGGGCGAAGGCTCCGAGCAGGAAGTGGCCGGAGCCGCAGGTGGGGTCGATGAGGCGGACGGTCTCGGTGCCGAAGGTCTCGAGCGCTGGCGTCAGGGTGCGGTCGAGGATGAAGGACTCGACGAAATCGGGGGTTTGGAGCAGCGCGTAACGCTTGCGGACCGACTCGGAGAGGTCTTGGTAGAGGTCGCCGAGGAAGCGCGTGTCGTTGCCGTCGCCCGGGCCGCCGAAGCGCAGTGCCAGGGTGCCGTCGGGGGCGGGCTCGCGGAAGGTTTGGAGCAGCGTGCGGGCGGCGGCTTCCGACGGGGAGAGCTTCCAGACCGGGTTGTGGCGCGGGCCCAGGAGGTCTTCGGCGCCGGGCAGCCGCGAGACCTCGCGGAAGACGGCCAGCAGGTAGTCGCGGTGGGTCAGGTGGGGGAAGAGCTCGAAGAAGAGCTGCTCGCTGTCGGCGGAACCGGGGCCGGCGAGGCGGCGCTGGGCCAGCAGGTCGCGGTCTTCCAGCGTGCGGACGAACACGCACGACAAGATCCAGGCGGATCCTACCTGTTCGATGAGCTGGTCGCGCCAAGCGATGAACGGCTCGCCGGTGTGCGACGCGGCGCGCTCGGCCTTGTGGACGGCGGTCAGGGCCTTGTGGACATCCGGCTGAGCCGTGCGCTCGCGGAGGTCGGGGACGAGCACCTTGGCCAGCAGGCGCGACAGGCGGGCGATGAGGCTCTCGGGGGCTTTGGAGCTACGGCGGG
>CAZNZH010000976.1:0-2073 GCA_964577445.1 uncultured Myxococcales bacterium | reverse complement strand
TGCCTCGGCGAGCTGTCGGCGATGGTCCAGCAGAAGGGCAAGCTCTCCGGCGACCTGAACAGCGCGCTCGAGCAGATGGAGCGGCTGCGCGAGCAGGCCGCGCGGCAGAAGGCGATGCTCGACGGGCTGGTCCAGAGCCTCGAGTCGATGACTCAGGCCGGCAAGGTCAAGGTCGTGAGGCGAAATGGCCGCCTCATCGTCGAGATCGCCGAGAGCATCCTGTTCGACACCGCCAAGAGCAAGCTCAAGCCCGAGGGCATCGCCGCGCTGACCGCGCTGGCGCCGCTGCTCGCGCGGGTTGAGCGGGATTTCCAGGTGACCGGGCACACCGACAACGTCGGGACCGAGGCCTACAACTGGCGGCTGTCGCTGGACCGCGCGCTCAGCGTGCTGCAGCAGATGATCGACGCGGGCTACCCCTCCAATCGCCTGTCGGCGGCTGGCTACGCCTGGTATCAGCCCGTCGCGACCAACGACACGCCGGACGGGCGGCAGCTCAACCGACGCGTCGAGATCGTGCTGGTGCCGAACCTGGACGAGCTGAAGCTGCCCCAGGCGTCGTCCTGCCGCGCCTACGTGGCGCAGGCGGAGCTGCCGACCTTGCGAAATCCATGAGCAGGTCGCCCGGCGGGACCGGCGGGGAGCGGGCGACCGAGTTCTCCGGCTCGCGCACCCTCATCGCGGCGGCGGAGGCCTTCGGCTGGGAGGCTCCGACGGGGCTTCAAGCGGCCGCCCATGAGGCGTTGGGGTCGGGGCGGGACGTGGTGGTGGTCGCGGGGCCGGCGCGCGGGCGGACCGGCGCGTGGTTGCTGCCGCTGGTCGCCGCGCTGACGCCGGGCGAGCCGCTGGGCGCGATGGTCCTGGTCCCGGACGCGGCGCGGGCGCGGGCGCTGGCGGCGGCGCTGGCGGTGGCTCGCGATGGGCTGGTCGCCCTGTCGGTCGACGCGGAGAGCGATCTCGCCAAGGCGGTGCGGCGGCTGGAGCGCGGCGTGGACGTGGTCGTCGGCACCGTGTCGCGGGTGCGCGAGCTGCATTCGCGCGGGGCGTTGGACCTGGGGCAGGCGGGCTTCGTCGTCGTCGACCGCGCCGACGAAGCCCTCGACGCGGACGGGCTGTCCGACATGGAGTGGGTGCTCTCGCACGGCCGGGAGGGGCGCCGCACGGTCCTGGTCAGCGGGACCATCGGCGCGCCGCACCGTCGATTGATCAAGAAACACCTGGCTGAATCGGTAGAGGTCGGGGCCGACGACCTGCCCCCGGCGCCCAGCGGCGTGGCTGTGGCTTGGACGCGCGGCCGGGCGCTCCAAGAGGCCGTGGGGGCGTGGGTCACCGAGTCGGCCACGCAGCCTATCCTTATATGGACGCGCGCGCGAGAGAGAGCGGTGGAGCTGTCGACCTGGCTGCGGGGCGCGGGCTTTCGGGCGGACGTGCTGCACGCCGGATCGGCGGCCCGCGCACGCACGGCCGTGGCCGCGCGGTTTCGGCGCGGGGAGTGCGACGTGCTCGTGGCGACCGACGCGGGCGGGCGCGGGGTCGACCTCGGCTCGCCGCCGCGCAGCGTGTCGGTGGGGCTGCCGGCTGAGCCGAAGGACTTCGCGTCGCGTAACCCCGACGGGTCGGGGCTCGAGTTCATCTTGGAGGAGTCGGAGCGGCCCGCGTTCGAGGCGCTGACGGCGGCGTGGAAGCTCGAGACGCGAAGCCTCGGGCTGCCCGCGATGGCCCGGCCCGTGGCCCCGGGCGCCGCCGTCTCAGCGCGGGCCGGCGCAGCGGACGCCAAGCCCACCGCGCCTGCGCGCAAGGCGCCGGGTGAGAGCACGGTCCGCATCTATATCGGTGGCGGGGCGCTCATGGGCGCGACCGCGCGAGACATCCTCCGGGAGCTGACCCGCCGCGGCGGCGTGGACGAGCGGGCGATCGGCTTCGTCGAGGTCTTGGGCCGGGCGAGCTTCGTCGACCTGAGCACTCAGGCCGCTCAGCAGGTGCTGGGCCGCGTGCGCTTCTTGGAGCTGTGCGGGGAGCAGGTGCCCATCAGCGTCGCGCGGCCCAAGCGCGAGAAGACCGAGGGCGACGGCG
>CAZNZH010000975.1:0-2079 GCA_964577445.1 uncultured Myxococcales bacterium | reverse complement strand
CGCCTTCTACGCCGCCATGGACGCCAGCGCCCCCCGGTCCGGCCTCGCCCCCATCGGCCACGTCGAGGGCCCCGGCACCAGCCCCCTCCGCATCGGCCTCTACGCCGACTCCCCCATCGGCACGCCCATCCACCCCGCCGCCCGCGCCGCCGTCGAGCGCACCGGCCGCCTCCTCGAAGCCCAAGGCCACCACGTCGACTTCGTGACGCCCTTTCCCGAAAAGCTCGTCCGCAACATGGCCCGCGACTTCTTCAACTACTGGGCGCTGCTCGGCGCCGGCGCCCACCGCCAAGCGCGCATCACCGTGGGCCCCAGCTTCCACGCCAGCCAGTTCGAGCCCTGGACCCGCGGCCTCCTCACCCACTTCAAAAAGCACGCCCTGTCGACCCCGCTGAGCCTGTGGCGCCTCCGCCGCTTCGAGCGCCACTACGCCGCGCTCTTCAACCGCATCGACGTCCTCGTGTGCCCGACGTTGTCCGGCCCGGCCTCAGAGATAGGCCACCTCTCGCCCGCCCTCCCCTTCGAGACCGGCTACGAGCGCCTCCACGCCCACGCGCCCTTCACCCCCGTCCAAAACATCTCTGGCGCCCCCGCCATCTCGCTGCCGCTGGGCGCCACCGCTGACGGCCTGCCCATCGGCGTCCAGCTCGCCACCGCCGTCGGCGGCGAACGCACCCTCCTCGAGCTCGCCTACGCCCTCGAATCGGACGCCCCCTGGCCCGGCGCGGCAACCCTGCCGGCGTAATCGCGGCCAGCAACGACGTCCCATCGCATCGCCGCGCAAAAAGACTATGCTGCTGCCAGGAGGTGCTCCATGGCCGACACCAGCATCAGCTTTATCCGCTCGCTCTGCGGCGGTGAGATCGAAGAGGACGTGCTCTTCCCCTACCCGACCCTCGACCCGGAGGCGCGGGAGACGCTGACCGCCGTGCTTGAGGCGGTCGACCAGATGCTGGCTGGGCGCGAGGAGGCGTTCGCGAAGTGGGACGTCGCTGGCGCGCTGCCGGCCGAGTTCGTGCAAGAGCTGCGCGAGTTTGGGCTCTTCGGCCTCATCATCCCCGAGGCGAGCGGCGGGCTCGAGATGGGCAACATGGCCTACTCGCGCACGCTTCAGCAGATCGCCCGCTACGACGCGTCGGTGGCGGTCACGGTCGGCGCCCACAGCTCCATCGGCATGCGCGGGCTCAAGCTCTTCGGTACCGACGAGCAGAAGGCGCGCTACTACGAGAAGCTCGCTACCGGCGAGCTGATCGCGGCCTTCTGCCTGACCGAAGAGGGCGCAGGCTCCGACGCCGCGTCCGTCCGCACCACCGCCGAGGAGACCGACGCCGGCTTCGTGCTCAACGGCTCGAAGATCTGGATCACCAACGGCGGAATCGCTGATTTCTTTACGGTTTTTGCCAAGACCGGCGAGCCGGGCGAGCGGGCGCATCTGTCGGCGTTCATCGTCACCCGCGACATGTTGGGCGTGTCCGTGGGCGCTCACGAAGACAAGATGGGCATCCGCGCCAGCTCGACCTGCACGGTCTATCTGCAAGACGTGCTGGTCCCCAAAGAAAACCTCCTCGGGCCCAAAGACGGCGGCTTCAAGGTCGCCATGAACATCTTGAACAGCGGCCGCAGCGGGCTCGGCGGCGGCTGTATCGGCGCGATGAAGCGGCTCGTCGCCCTCGCCGCAGCCCAGGCCACCGAGCGCAAGCAGTTCGGAAAAGCCATCGGGGAGTTCGGTCTCATCCAGCAGAAGGTCGGCCACATGGTGGTGGACTGCTACGCGTCGGAGTCCGCCGTGACCGCGGTCGCAGCGCTGTCGGACCAGGGCTACGAGGACTACTCGGTCGAGGCCGCCATCGCCAAGGTCTTCGCCACCGAGGCCCTGTGGCGCACCGCCGACGAGGCGCTTCAGACCGCGGGTGGCGGCGGCTACATGCGCGAGCTGCCCTACGAGCGCGTCGTCCGCGACTGCCGCATCAACCGCATCTTCGAGGGCACCAACGACGTGCTGCGCCTCTTCATCGCGCTCACGGCCCTCAACGACGTCGGCAAGCGCCTGCGCGAGCTGTCGGGCACGGTCAGCGGCAT
>CAZNZH010000974.1:0-2081 GCA_964577445.1 uncultured Myxococcales bacterium | reverse complement strand
ACTCGGCGGTCTCCCTCCGGTCAGCCGCACCAACCTCCCCGAGCACCACACCTAGCGCCGAGCGCGCGCCCGCCTCGACCACCACCGCTATTGGCGAAGGTGCGTCCGCCGGGCTCGATTCAGGTGGTGGCCCTGGACGCTGCGGCCTACAGGCGCGGTGCCGAGAGAAGGTAGCGGTCGCGAGCCTCGGTCAGCCCCCAGAAGGCAGGATCAGTGAGTGGCTCCAGCATGGCGGGTCCGAAACCGGCCTCGGCCAGTAGCGTCTCGAGCCGCGAGGACGCCATCCCCCCAGCGAGGGGCAAGCCCGTCACGATCGGTTCGTAGTCCGACTGAGCCACCCCCGACCGTCGCCAGTTACCCTCGATGAGCGCCACGCGACCACCAGGCGCGAGGATGCGCCGCCACTCGCGGAGGGCTCCGGCGGGGTCCGGGAGCGTCCAGATCACGTGGCGCTCCACGATGAGGTCGTAGCGACCGTCCTCGATCTCGGTCAGGTTCTCGGCGTCCCCAGAGAAGAAGGGGATGTCGAGTCCGGCCGCCGCTGCCTTCATGCGCGCCCGCTCCAGCATGGGCTCCGCGATGTCGAGGCCCTCCGCGTGGTGGCCCAGCTCGGCCAGCAGCAGCGTGAGGAAGCCGGTGCCACAGCCGACATCCAGGACGCGGAGCTGGCTGTCACCGGCCAGACGACGCAACACGTCCACCCAGAGCGCCCGCTGCTGATCGTTGTGGAGCCCGTGGTTGGGTTGGTCGTCGAACGTCGCGGCGCGCGCGCTCCAGTGCGCCTGCACGACATGCTTGACCGACGCGGGTGTGAGTTCAGACATGGACTCGATCCCTTTCACTGGTTGCGGGCGCCGGCACGGTGGCGAACAGCGGCCGGGTCGATTCGATCGCATGGACCTGGGGGATGCCGTCGTCGTGGCGGGTCACGTACGCGCGGACGCCGTAGACCTGACGCAGCATCTCTTCGGTCATCACTTCGTGCGGCCGCCCGGCGGCGTGGATGGCGCCCCCATTGAGGACCACCACCTGATCCGCGTAGCGGCTGGCGAGGTTGAGGTCGTGCAGCGTGATCCAGACGCTGCACCCGGATGCCTCGGCGTGCGCGCGCACGAGCGCGAGCACCTCCAGCTGGCGCTGCAGGTCGAGATTGCTCGTCGGTTCGTCGAGCAGCATGACCTCCGCGTCGCGCACCAACGCCTGCGCCACCGACACCAGCTGGCGTTGCCCGCCGCTCAGTTCGTTGAGGTACCGCATCGCGAGGTCGTCGATCCCGATCGACTGGAGCGTCATCTCCACGCGTTCGAGGTCATCGTCGCTGACACGCCACGAGCCGGCGTGCCGCCGCGCGAGCAGCACGGCCTCGAAGACCGTCAGGACGGCGTGAACCGGGACCTCCTGGGGCAGGTACGCCACCCGCCGGCTGAGCTCCGCGGTTCGCATCGAGGAGGTGGGCTGGCTGTCCACGAGGACGGAGCCGCTGTGCCGGAGCAGCCCTGCGATGCACTTGAAGAGGGTGCTCTTGCCGGCCGCATTCGGGCCGACGACGGCCGTGACCGGCGCTCCCGCAACGGGCTCGATGTCGACGCCGGACAGCACCCGCACGTCGCCGTAGGAACATCGGAGGTCCGAGACCGCGAGCGTCACCATAGCTGCCTCCGGCGCGCGAGGATGAGCGCGAAGAAGAAGGGGATGCCGACGAGCGACGTGATGATGCCGATCGGCAACAGCACCCCGGGGATCAGCGACTTGCTCACGATCGACGTCGCCGACATCAGGAGCGCGCCCGCCAGGGCCGATGCCGGGAGGAAGGTCCGCTGGTCCTCGCCCACGACCATGCGTGCGACGTGAGGCCCGACGAGACCGACGAACCCAACCGTGCCGACGAACGACACCGCGATCGCCGCGAGCAGCGATACCACCATCAGCACGTGCAGCCGCAGTCGCCCGGTGTTGATGCCGAGGCTGCGAGCCTTCTCGTCTCCCAGCCGCAGCGCGGTGAGTTTCCAGGACTGCGTCGCGAAATAGGGGATCGCGGCGAGCAAGGCGATCGTGCCGATCGCCACCTTGTCCCACGAGCT
>CAZNZH010000973.1:0-2082 GCA_964577445.1 uncultured Myxococcales bacterium | reverse complement strand
GGCGCCAGCGACGTCTTTTCAGGGGCTTACGCGCGGAGGGCGCTTGCCGAGCGCAGATGATCGGCGCGCGGAAGTCCCTGAAAAGATGTGAGCCAGCCAGGCGACGGGAGAATATGGGAACACCTTCTGAGAGCCTGCCGGCGTCTCACGGCATGACATCGCCGCTGTTCGGGCCGAGGGTCTGGCCCACGAAGAGGTTACCGCCGGGGTCGCTCGCCAGCAGGAGCGCGCTGGGCGCGACCTCTCCCACGACGCCAAACCGGCCGAGCGGGAGCTGGCGCATCTTGGCCTTCTTCCACGCTTCCGTGACGCCGGCCACCATCGCCGTCTCGACCGGGCCCGGCGCGATCGCGTTGACGAGGACGTTGTGCTGGGCGACCTCGAGGGCGAGCGACTTGGTGAAGCCGATGACGCCGGCCTTCGCCGCGACGTAATGCGACATCGAGGGCGCGCCCTTGATGCCCAGTTGCGAGGCGATGTTGATGATTCGGCCCCAGCGCTGCTCGATCATCGCCGCGACGACGTGGCGGCAGACGTAAAACACGCCGGTCAAATCCACCGCCAGCGTCTGATTCCACATCTCCGGCGTCATCTCGACGACCGGCGCCTCGCTCAGGATCCCAGCGCTGTTGACCACAACGTCGATCCGTCCGCCCAGCAGCGCGCGGGCTTCAGCGACCCCGGTCGCCACCGCGCCGTCATCGCTGACATCAAACGAGACGCCGCGGTGGCGGCCGTCGCCGGAGCGCAGACCCGCCACCACCACGTCTGCGCCGGCCTCGGCAAAGAGGTCCGCGATCGCCGCGCCTATCCCACGAGTGCCGCCGGTGATGAGAGCTGTGCGCCCATCGAGTCGAAACATGGTCGTCCTCCCGTCGTGGCTTCGATCTGGGCTGTGGCGCGAGCCGGCGCGTCAGCCAATAGCCACTCGTCCGCCGTTGCGCATGCTGTGGTCGGCAAAGCCGCTAGCGCTTCACGCCCGCGGCGATCCGATCCCCCAGGTCCTTGTCGACGTTGCGCCAGTATACGAGGGCCCGCTCGAGCACGGGTGCGGACACGCCGGCCGAGAGGTGGCCGACGACGTTGCTCACCAAGCGGGCGCGCGCGGCGTCGTCCATCACGTCACGAACCAGGGTCCCCGCCTGGCCGAAGTCGTCGTCATCGCGTCGCAACGTATAGGCCTTGCGCACCATGTCGCCGTCCGCAAACCACAGGCCAGCCTCGTCGGTCCGCGTGGGGTCAGCCTTCGGGCCGCCGTAGGAGTTGGGCGCGTACACCGGGTCGGCGACATTGACGGTCCGCATGGCTCCGTCCTTGCTGTAGCTGTGGACGGGCGCCTGCGGTCGGTTGACCGGGATCTGCGTGTAGTTGACGCCGAGCCGGGCACGGTGCGCGTCGGCGTAGGCGAAGCCACGCGCCAGGAGCATCTTGTCCGGACTCAGGCCGATCCCCGGCACCAGGTTGTCCGGCTGAAACGCCGCCTGCTCGATCTCGGTGTGGTAGTCGGTCGGGTTGCGGTTCAAGGTCAGCTTGCCGACCTCGATCAGCGGGTAGTCCTTGTGTGGCCAGACCTTGGTCAGGTCGAAGGGGTTGAAGCGGTAGGCCTTGGCCTCTTCGAACGGCATGACCTGCATCTTCAAGGTCCAGCTCGGAAAATCGCCCTTCTTGATCGACTCGTAGAGATCCCGACGGTGATAGTCGGCATCGACGCCGGCCAGGGTGTCGGCCTCGGCCTGGGTCAGGCACTCGATCCCCTGGTCGGTCTTGAAGTGATACTTGACCCAGAACTTCTGGCCCTTGGCGTTGAGCCACATGTAGGTGTGGCTGGAGAAGCCGTCCATGTGCCGCCACGTCTTCGGGATGCCGCGGTCGCCCATCAGCCAGGTGACCTGGTGCGCCGACTCCGGCGACAGGGACCAGAAGTCCCACTGCATGTCATGGTCGCGGAGCCCATTGTCCGCTCGGCGCTTCTGCGATCGGATGAAGTGCTGGAACTTCAGGGGATCTCGAAGGAAGAAGATCGGCGTGTTGTTGCCGACCATGTCGTAGTTGCCGTCCGTCGTGTAGAACTTGAGCGAAAAC
>CAZNZH010000972.1:0-2089 GCA_964577445.1 uncultured Myxococcales bacterium | reverse complement strand
AACGGCGGTTCCCCATTTTGCCCTTCCCATCCTGACGGCATAATCGCGCCGCTTCCCAGCGGCAGCCGTGAGGAAACCCCAACGTGAAACAGAAGAGGATTCGTGCGCCCAAACGCGGGACGCCGAGCGCCACCACGCAGAAGATCATCGACCACCTGCTGCGCCTGGCCGACCCGGTCCGCCGTGATGATCCGGAGGTCGAGACCACGATGCTCGTGATGATGCGCGTCCAGAGGCGCGCCATCCGCGAGGTGGTGAAGGAGAAGCCGTGAGCGCGGCTGCTCATTCCCATGGCGACTTGACGCCGTCGGAGATCTCCAACTACTACGCAGCCCGGCTGCCCGGGTTGCGCCAGCACGGATCGGAGTGGCGTGCGCCGTGCCCGATTCATGAGGGTAGGGATCCCAACTTCTCCGTCAACGCCGAGACCGGCCTATGGATGTGCCACAGCCAGTGCGGGCGCGGCGGGTCGATCTACGACCTGGAGATGGCACTATCGAGCGCCGACTTTCCCGACGCCGCGGGCGAGGTGCGCCGCATCGTCGGCAGGCCGGACCTGCGGCCCATCGAGCCTGAACCGGAGATGAAGTGGGGCTTGCCCGGCTGGCAGCACGGCTATCTGCAGGAGAGAATCGAGAAGGTCGAGGCTGAGCACAATTGGAAGCACAGCGCCATCTACCCGTACTTTGAAGCCGATGGGCGCTTCTCTTATGTCAAGGTCCGCTTCGTCGACAAGCAGAACGACAAGACCTTCCGGCAGTATGCCCTCTCCTCCAAGGGTGGTTGGGTCGCTCGAAAGAAGGCGGGCAAACCGCCGATCCTCTATCGGCTGAACACGCTGGCCGCCGCGGACGAGATCTTCATTGTGAATGGCGAGAAGGCCTCTGACCGTGGCGCGGCCGAACTCGGGATCGTGACCACATGCTCGCCCGACGGTGAGGGCAAGTGGTGTGGCGACTACACCAGGCCGCTCGTCGGCAAGCGCGTGCGCATTGTCGTCGACCGTGACGACAAGGGCGAGACTCACGGCAAAGTGGTGTCGGAGGCGCTGGGTCGCCATGTGGCCGAGGTCAAGATCATCCGGCTGCCAGGTGTGCCGGCGAAGGGCGACCTGTGGGACTGGATCGAGGCGGGCGGGACGTTGGAGCAGTTGCGCGCACTGGTGAACAACGCGAGGCCGATCGAACCGCCACGGGAGGCAACTGCGCCAGCGCAGGGACTTCCGCAAAATGTTGCGGAAGTGGCGATGCCCAAGCTCCCGCTGCTCGAGTTTCTGCGAAACGACACCGGCAACTCCGACCGCCTGATCCTCAAGTTCGGCGACCGGCTTCGGTACTGTCCAGCGTTGCGGAAGTGGCTCGTCTGGGACGGCCGCCGCTGGGCTGTGGACGACAAGGGCGCGGCGCGCCGTTTGGCAAAGCAGGCCATGCTCGAATACCTCGCGGAAGCCGCCCACGCCGAGGATAAAGATCACCAGCACTTCGCTTACCTGTCGCTCGACGCGCGCCGGATCGCGAACCTCCTGACGATGGCCGAGTGCGAGTTGGTCATCACGCCCGGCGAGCTCGACACGCACCCGTTCCTGATCAACTTCGTCAACGGCACTCTGGATCTGCGGACCGGCGAACTGGCTCCGCACAACCAAGCCGACTTCATCACGAAGCTCGTCCATCACAACTACGATCCCCAGGCCGGTTGCCCGCTGTTCCTGAGCGTCATCGCCCGCATGATGGGCAACCATCCGGACGCCTCCGAGCCGGAACTCGACCGCGCAGAGCGCATGGTCAATTACCTTCAGCGCGCGCTCGGGTACTCGCTGACCGGCACCACCGAGGAGAAAGCCGTCTTCGTCCCGTTCGGCAAGGGCAACAACGGCAAAACGACGCTGCTCTCGACGTTCCTTCTACTGCTGGAGGAATACTCCGTCCTGCTCCAGGTGGACACGCTGATGGCGCGCCAGGAGAGCAACAACACGCAGGCGGATCTCGCCGACCTTCGCGGCGCGCGTTTCGTGATGACGTCCGAAACGGAGGAGGGCCAACGCCTCTCACAAGGCAAGCTGAAGCGCATCACGCAGGGCATGGGCAAG
>CAZNZH010000971.1:0-2090 GCA_964577445.1 uncultured Myxococcales bacterium | reverse complement strand
GCCCCGTGCCGACGCCCACGGTGCCGCGCATCCTCTCCTCCGTTCCGCTCTCCACCGGCTCCGCGGACGGCGCTGCGGGCGCCGACGCGGCGACCGCCGCGCGCCTGGCCATCGCCCGCGGCGCGCTCGACACGGCCGACGACTACCTCGGCGTCCCCTACGTCTGGGGCGGCAACACCCCGGCGAGCGGGTTCGACTGCTCCGGCTTCGTGCGCTTCGTCTTCCGCCGCCACGGGATCGAGCTGCCGCGGGTCTCGCGGGACCAGGCGCGCGAGGGCACGCCCCTCCCGCTGGACGTGCGCTCCTTCGAGCCGGGCGACCTGCTCGCCTTCGCCTCGAAGGGGAGCCGCATAGACCACATCGCCATCTACGCCGGCAACGGGAAGATCATCCACGCCAGCGCCAGCGGCCGGGGCGTGCGGGTGGACGACCTCCGCACCCGACGCGGCCAGTGGTACCTGGACCACATGGTGGCCGCGCGCCGCATCATCGAGGCGCCGATGTACTTCGCGACGCAGTGACCCGCGCGGCCCGGCCGCGCGACGCGCAGGGGGCGCCCGAACCACCGGGCGCCCCCTGCTCCGTTCTCCGCGCGCCGATTGTCTGGCCGCCCCAGATCCCCTACTTTGTGCGCCGGATTTCGCACCGGCGGCCGAGGTGACGCCGCCGTTCAGCTTATCAGCGCGAGGTGACGAGTGGCGGACAACAACTTCGATATCGTGGTGGTGGGCGGCGGCCCCGGCGGCTACGTGGCCGCCATCAAGGCCGCCCAGCTCGGATACAGGACCGCGTGCGTGGAGGAGCAGTTCCTCGGCGGCGTCTGCCTGAACATCGGCTGCATCCCCACCAAGGCGCTGCTCGAGAGCGCGGCGATGATCTCGCACCTCGGACACGCGCAGGAGTTCGGGATCGAGGTCGGCGAGATCCGCACCGATCTCGCCCAGGCGGTCAAGCGCTCCCGCCAGGTCTCCGAGCGGCTGGTCAAGGGGATCGGCTTCCTCTTCAAGAAGAACAAGGTCACCCACGTCGACGGGCGTGGCCGGCTGGCCGGCGGTGGGAAGGTCGAGGTGACGGCGAAGGACGGGAAGAAGCAGACGCTCACCGCCAGGCACGTGATCGTCGCCACCGGCTCCCGGCCGAAGGACCTCCCCTTCCTCAAGATCGACCACGACCGCGTCTGGGACTCGACCGACGCCATGATGGCCCAGGAGCCGCCGAAGACGCTCGCGGTGGTCGGCGCGGGCGCCATCGGCTGCGAGTTCGCGGACGTGTACGCCGCCTTCGGCACCAAGGTCGTGATCGTCGAGGCCCTCGACCGCATCCTCCCCCTCGAGGACCGCGACTGCTCCGCGGTGGTCGAGAAGAGCTACCGCAAGCGCGGGATGGAGGTCTACACCGGCGCGCGGCTGGAGAAGGCCGAGATCGGCAAGAAGGGCGTCAAGCTCACCGTGAAGACCGCGCAGGGCGAGACGAAGACCATCGAAGCCGACCGGGTGCTCAGCGCCATCGGCCGCGCGCCCAACACCGAGGACATCGGGCTGGAGAAGGCGGGCGTCAAGCTCACCGACCGCGGCTTCATCGCCGTGGACCGGCAGATGCGCACGAACGTACAGGGCGTCTACGCCATCGGCGACGTGGCCGGCCCGCCGCTCCTCGCCCACAAGGGCTCGCACGAGGGCGTCGCCTGCGTCGAGGCCATCCACGGCGACCCGCACGCCGGCATCGACTACGAGAACATCCCCAACTGCACCTACTGCCACCCGGAGGTCGCCTCCGTCGGCCTCACCGAGGAGGCTGCGCGGGAGAAAGGGCTCGACATCGAGGTCGGCGTCTTCCCCTGGACCGCCAACGGCCGCGCCCTCACCGCCGGCGAGTCGGACGGCTTCGTGAAGGTGATCCGCGACCGGAAGTACTCCGAGGTGCTCGGCGCCCACATCGTGGGCGCCCACGCCACCGAGCTGATCGCCGAGTTCGTCGTCGGGCGGCACCTGGAGACCACCATGGAGGAGATGGACCGCGCCATGCACCCGCACCCGACGCTCTCCTGGTGCTGCAGACCCTCGCCGGCGAGCGTGGTGCGCCCCGAGGTG
>CAZNZH010000970.1:0-2093 GCA_964577445.1 uncultured Myxococcales bacterium | reverse complement strand
CTTTCGACAGCGACATCCTCGATCGCGCGTTGAGCGCGGCGCCCCAGCAGACCCTCGCGCGGTGGGGCGCGGACGACGTGGCGGCCGTGATGGGGTTGGCGACCCAGACCTTCGGCGCGCGCTGGGCCGCGCGCTTCGCCAGCGAGCGGCTGCTGCAAAATCGCAGCCTCGCGAAGCGGGACGTGCTGTGGCACCGGACCCTCGAGCTGTGGGCCGAGCTCGGCGACGAGGAGGGCCTGTTGGAGCTGGCGCGTCGCGCCGTCCGCGAGCGAAACCTCGCCGAAGCGCGCCTGCTGGTGGCCGAGAAGCTCCTCGAGCGGGGCGAGCGGCTCGACGAAGCCGACGAGCTGCTGCGGCCGCTCTGCGATTCCCGGGGCCCGGACGCGGCGAGAGCGCACAAGCTGCGCGATCGCCTCGCGGGCCACCCGGCGCTCCGAGCGGGCCGGCGCGACGCGCTCATCGCCTTCGAAGAGCGCATCGGCATCGGCACGGACAAGCGCTTTCACCTCCGCGTCATCCACACCACGCCGTCTTACGTGTTGGTCGAGCTCGGCGAGGTCGCAGCACCCGACGCCTACGAGCACAAGCACATCCGCACTCTGGTGCGCGCCCAAGACCTGCCCGACGGCGTGTCGCCGCTGCTGATGCGGCGCGGCGACGGCCTCGAGGCGCCGCTGCGCGGTCAAGACGCCGACCCCGACCGCGACAAGGGCGGGATCCGCGTCTACTGGGTCAGCGACCCGACCGCCATCCGCTTGCAGCGCGGGCCCGACGAGATCGCCCAGCGCCTCGATCAAGAGGAAGCGCGCTTCGGTGTGGGCACAGGCGCGCCGGTCGCGCTCCGGGTCGCCCGCGACGCCCGCTCGGGCGAGCTGAGCGCGCGCGTCTTCGCGGGGTCTGGGGGCGCGGAGCTGGGCGAGCGCGCGCAGGTCGACGCCAGCCAGCTCCCCGAAGGTATGTCCCCGGAACAATTAGGCAAAGGCAAGCGATTCTGGGCTCGCGTCGAGCGGCGCGCCGAGCTCGAGAAGGCCGACGGCCTGCGCGTCTACGCGGTCGTGGGGGCGCTCGACCCGACGCCGCCGCCGGGTCAGGAGGCGGCGGAAGGGAGCGCTGGCGAGGAAGGGGGTGGCAAGCGCGGCCGTCGCCGGCGCGGCGGGCGCGGCGGTGGTGCCGGGCGAGACGGCGACTCGGGCGAGGCTGGGGCCGGCTCCGAGAAAGCCACCGAGCGCGCGGCCGCTCCCAAGAGCGAGCCGGCGCCTGAGGTGAGGCCGGCGGTCGTGGCGGAGGCCGCGCCAGCCGCAGAACCCACCAGCCCAAAGCAGACCGCCCTCGCGGCCGAGCCCGCGCCCGACACCCCGAAGTCGCCCGCCGGGCCTGACGCGAGCGCGCCCCCGGAGGCCTCATCGTGAGCGTGCCCGGCTTCGAGACCCTGCTCATCGAGGCGCCGGGGCCCGGTGCCGGGCTCTTAGCGCCGGGCCGCATTCAACGGGCGCTGGCGCTCGGCGCCGGTGTGCGCTCCGAAGAGATCGGCGCGCTCGTCCCCGTCGGGCGGGGCCGCGTGGCGGTCGATGTCAGCGTCCAGCGGGCAGCCACCCTCGCGACCCCGCGCTACCTGCCCTTCACCGAAGACGCGTCCCCGGCGCTGCTCGTGCTCCGGCGGCATGACGATCCCGAAGACGAGGGCAGCGTCTGGCTAAGCCTCACCTGGCCCGTGGGCGACGGCAAGGCGCTGCCGCCCTCCCCGGGCGCGGTGAGCGCGGCGCTGGCCCACGCGACCCACGGTGCGGTGGGCGCGGAGACGGTCGGCGCGAGCTTTGGCGGCCAGGGCTGGCTGCGCGTCGAGGTGCCGGAGCGCTACTTGCTCGCGCTCTCCTTTCCGTTGGACCTCGCGGTCGCCGGCCGAACCGTGCGCGTCAGCACCGGCGCGGCGCGCACCGACCCGTGAGAGCGCCCGCCGAATCCCTGGGCGCCGCCGCCGCCGCCAGCCGCGCGGCGCTGGCCGCCGGGCGCGCCGAGCGCATCACCGTCGCGCGCCGGCTGGCGTCGCTCGCCCGCGAGCTGTTGCGGCGCGCACCCACCGACGTCGAGCTCAT
>CAZNZH010000969.1:0-2097 GCA_964577445.1 uncultured Myxococcales bacterium | reverse complement strand
TGCAGGAGGCCGGAGTCTTCGTGCCGGGCGCTGCGCATGGTCCGGTGGATGCCCGGGTCCGCCAGGGCGTGCAGCGGCACGCTAAACCAGTCTTCGACCTCGGCGGGCGAGGGGTGGAACCTGACGTCGGGGGCGACCAGGCCGACCCACGGCGTCACATGGTAGCCGGTGATCGTGATCATGTCGTCGAGGCGGCCCAGGGGCTGCACGGCCAGGCGCGGGATGGCCAGCTCCTCGTCGGCCTCGCGCAGGGCCGTCTCCCACCGACCGGGGTCCGTGGCGTCGACGCGACCGCCGGGAAACGAGACCTGGCCGCCATGCTGCTGCATGTGGTGCGGGCGCAGCGTGAAGACGGCCGAGAGCCCGTCGGGGCGGGCGATGAGGGGGACCAGCACCGACGCGGCGCGAAAGCGGCCCACGGGGCGCTCGACCGGCGTGTGGGACGCGAGCCGCTGGCGAATCTGCTCGATGCTGGGCGTCGCGGCGGCGCTGGGCTCCTCACCGCGGTGCCCGGTGCGCTCGTCGCTACCGGCCACTATGCCCCTTGGACTGCATGATGCTGAAGAACTCGGCCCGGGTCGCTGGGTTGGTCTTGAAGTCGCCGAGCATCGACGACGTGGTCGTGATGGCGTTCTGCTTCTCGACGCCGCGCATGACCATGCACAGGTGCGTCGCCTCCATCACCACCGCGACCCCGTAGGGCGACAGCTCGGTCATCAGGGTCTCGGCGATCTCGCGGGTGAGGCGCTCCTGCACTTGCAGGCGGCGGGCGAAGATCTCGGTCACCCGGGCGAGCTTCGACAGCCCCAAGACCTTGCCGCGCGGGATGTAGGCGATGTGCGCCCACCCGAAAAAGGGCAGCATGTGGTGCTCGCAGAGGCTGTAGAAGTCGATGTTCTTGCAGACCACCATCTCGTCGTGGCCCACGTCGAACAGCGCGCCGTTGATGACCTGCTTCGGGTCCTCCGTGTAGCCTTTGGTGAGGAAGCGCAGGGACTTCGCGACGCGCGCGGGCGTCTTGACCAGCCCCTCCCGGGTCGGGTCCTCGCCGAGCTGCTCGAGGATCTGGGTGACGAGCTCTTCCATCTCAGCCGGCCTCCGCGCCGAAGCCGTCCGGCTTCACTGTCAGCACCTGGCACTTCGCGAGCCGCACGACGCGCTCGGCCTGGCTGCCGATGAGGAGGCGGCGCAGGCCCGAGTGGCCGTGGGTTCCCAAGACGATGAGGTCGACCTCGCGCTCCTCGGCGTAGCGCAGGATCTCGACGTAGGGCTTGCCGGCCGCGATCTCGAGGACCATCCGCTCGCGGTCGGTGTCGGTGAGGTGGCCATCGGCCTGCAGTGCGTCCAGGCGCCGCTTGAGCCCGGCCTCCAGGCGGGCCACCAGCTCCGCCTCGGCCTCGATCTCCTGGTAGCCGGCGCCCGAAAGCGTCTGCTCGGAGACGTGCAGGATGTCCAGCTCCGCCTCAAAGAGCCGCGCGTAGCCGACGGCCGTGTAGAAGGCCTTCTGGCTGTATTCGGAGAAGTCCACCGGGCAGAGGATTCGGCGGTAGGTCACGGTGATCGGGTCGGCGGTGCTCATGGGGGGACTCCTGCTCAGAGGGGGATGCAGCCGTGCTTTTTGGGCGGGTTCTGGACGCGCTTGGACTCAAGCATCTCAAGGGAGCGGCAGATGTGCTTCCGGGTCTCCTCGGGGACGATGACCTCGTCGATATATCCCAGCTCGGCGACTTTGAGCGGGTTCGCGAACTTGTCTCGGTAGTCCTGGACCAGGCGGGCCTTCTCCGCGACGGGATCCGCGGCCTGGGCCAGCTCGCGGCGGAAGACGATGTTGACCGCGCCATCGGGCCCCATCACCGCGACCTCGGCGGTGGGCCACGCCATGTTGACGTCGGCGCGCACGTGCTTGGACCCCATGACGTCATAGGCGCCACCATAGGCCTTGCGCGTGATGATCGTGATCTTCGGGACCGTGGCCTCGACGTAGGCGTAGAGCAGCTTCGCGCCGTGTTTGATGATGCCGCCGTACTCCTGCTCGGTGCCGGGCAGGAACCCGGGCACGTCGACGAAGGTGATCAGCGGGATGTTGAAGGCGTCGCA
>CAZNZH010000968.1:0-2097 GCA_964577445.1 uncultured Myxococcales bacterium | reverse complement strand
ACCGCGAGGCAGGGCCGACAGAGGCGCCGTGTGCGGTGGCCGATCAGGTCTAGCCGCGGCCGTTCGGTCATGGCCACCGGGGGCGGCTTGAACTACCATCCTCCCCATGCACCGAGTCTTCAGCGCGCTGCTCACCGTGTTCGCCCTGTCCGCCTTCGCCGCGTGCAACAGCGGGTCGGGCTACGTCAGCGGGCCCCGGCTCGAGTTGGCGTCCTGCGACCGGCTGGAGGAGCCGCGGGTCTTCGAGCCCTTCGAGCTGCCGCTGACCTTCCTGGGCCTTCAGCGCCAGCAGGATCGCGTGCTGCTGCGCTTCTCGCCGCGCCATCGGCTGGTCTCCGCGGCCGATCAGCTCGTCATCACGCTGCCCCACGTCGAGGAGATCCGCGATGTCATCCGCACGGACGGCGAGGCCGTGGTCCCCTTCGGCGAAGAGGACGGCGCCGTCTTGGGGCTGAGCCTCCACGCGACCTGCGACTGGTTCATCGAAGCCTTGACCGCCACCGAGGGGGAGGTGCGTTTCACCAAGCTCGGCACCGACAAGGGCGACGCCGTGCGCGGCTCGCTGCGCTTCAACCTCGTGGACATGCGGCGCGGGCGCGTCGCCGGGACCGACTTCACGGGCGACTTCGATTTCAACGTCATCGTCGGCATCCCGGCGCAGATCTTCAGCGACCCGGCGGCGCTGAAGGGCGACTGAGCCGCCGACTCGCGCGGCACCCGCGCGCACAGGTCCGAGATCACGCGGATTTCGGCGCCGGGCGCTTTGCTTCACCTCCGCGGAGGCGCTAGATTCTCCGTCGGCCCTGGATCCGGTGGTGCGTCAGTGCTGCGTCGTGCGCTCCTCATCTCGTCGTCCCTCGCCCTCGCGGCCGCCGCGACCGCGTGCTCCGCGTCTTCATCGGGGCCCAGCGCGGTCGCCGATGCCGACGTGGTCACGATCCCGGGCACCGGCGGCGGGACCGACGTCGTGGCCACCGCCGATCTCCCCGCTCAACCCGACACCCTGGAGCCCGGGCAGCTCTGCGCTCCCGGCGCGCGCACCTGCGCCGGCCCCTTCGCGCTCTCGATCTGCGACGGCGCGGGCGGCTCGTGGGTCGAGACCCTCTGCCCCGACCAGCAGGGCTGCTCCGAGGGGCAGTGCATCCCTCGGGTCTGCTCTCCCGGCGCGTCGTCGGGCGTCTGCATCAACAGCCACAGCTACGAGGGCTGCAACGAATCGGGCACCGCCAACAAGATCACCGCGTGCGGCGCCGGCGCCTACTGCCTCGCCGGCGCCTGCATCTCCCAGCTCTGCACCCCGACCGCCAAGATCTGTAAGAGCTTCAACCAGCTCAAGGTCTGCAGCGACGGCGGGGACGCCTGGGTCGACGGGCCCGTCTGCCCTCAAGGCGGCGCCTGCTTCGACGGCGAGTGCCTGAGCCCCTGCGAGGTCAACATCAAAGACGGGTCCTACCTCGGCTGCGACTACTGGGCGATGGACCTCGACAACATCGAGGAGGCGGAGTTTCAGACCGTCGGCATCGTGGTGTCGGTGCCGGCCAATAACGCCCCGACCCACGTGACCATCACCAACAACGCGACCGGCCTCGAGCTCACCGTGGCCGAGATGGGCGTCGACAACACCTTCGTCGCCGCGGGCGCGGTGAAGGTCTTCAAGCTGCCCGTCGGCTTCGACGTCAACGGGACCCAGCTCACCAAGCGCACCTTCCGCATCGCGACCACGTCGCCGGTGTCGGTCCACCAGTTCAACCCGCTCAACGGGACGGGGGTCTTCACCAACGACGCGTCGCTGCTCTTGCCGTCGAAGGTCACCGGGCAGGAGTACTATGTGATGTCCTGGCCCCATCGAAACGCCAACGGCGTCGTGCTGCGCGGGTTCGCGACGGTGGTGGCCACCCAGGAGGGGCAGACCGTGGTCGCCGTGCGGCCCGCGGCCCCGGTCGTCGCCGGCGGCGGCATCGGCGCCCTCGAAGTAGGCAGCCAGTACCTGTTCGTTTTGGAGCAGGGGCAGGCGCTCAACCTCGAGTCCGACGGCGCGGAGGGGGTGGACCTGACCGGCACCTACATCAAGGCGGACAAGAAGGTCAGCGTCATCGG
>CAZNZH010000967.1:0-2113 GCA_964577445.1 uncultured Myxococcales bacterium | reverse complement strand
CGTCGATGGGCCTCGCGGAAGACGCGCGGGTCCTCGGCCTCGAGCAGCCGCCGCAGGCTCTGGCGCAGCAGTGGGTTGAGCTCGAGCGCCCCGCCCGCGCCACCGGGGCCCGCCACGGGCTGGAGCAGTTGGGTCTCGGCGAGCCGCGCGAGGTAGCCGGGGATCCGCTCAACGGGGAGCGAGATGACGAAGCGCGCGCTCCCCAGGCGCCCGCGCGGGGTGGTGGCGCCGTCGATGAAGAGGCCCCCGACCAGGTCGGGCTCGATGCGGTCGAGCACCGAGATCACCTTGGTGAAATACTGTAGCAGCGGGGGGTAGTCAGCGAGGACCCGCTCGGTGATGAAGGCGCGGACCGCGGCCTCCGAGCGCCCCACGATCGCCTCGCCGAGCGCGGGCTGCGAGTCGTCTTCCGCTGCCGGCTGGCTGGGCGCGAGCAGGGCGACCAGCGCGGGCCAGCCGCCGGTGCGCTCCCACAGGCGCCTCGCCGGCCCCGCACTTGGCGACTTCCCGGTCGCCGCCGCAACAAACGCGGTGACCTCGCCGAGCGTGAAGGCCAGGTCGCGCCCGGACAGCTCGAGGAGGGCGCCGCGGCGTCGCAACGCCTCCGTGTCGAATGGCAGGGCATCCCTGGACGCCATGACCATCCGCATCCGGTCCGGCTGGCCGCGGAGCAGATCCGCGATCAGGTCCCCCAGCGGCTCGCCCGGGATCGCGCGCTCCATGTCGTCGAGCAGCAGGGTCGCCGATTCGACACCCGAGGACCTGAAGATCTCGGCCAGCAGCCCCGGCAGCAGCGCCCCGTACTCCGAGACCGCCGACGTGCGCTTGAGCTCGATGAGCGCTGAGGCGTTCGCGCCCGGGACGCGCTTCTGAACCGCCGCGACCAGCAGATCGAGGACCAGAGACGGGTGATGCTCGCAGCCCCTCAGCGAGAGCGTGATGGTCGGCGGGCCCTCAGGCTGCCGTCGGGCGACGGCGTCCAGCTCGGCGAGCAGCGCGCTCTTGCCGAAGCCGGCGGGCGCCACGACGGTGACGAGCCGCGGCCCCCCGCCATCGCGGACCGACATGGCCTCGACCAGCCGCGGGCGTTCGATCGCCGGCCCGACCGCAGCGGAAGCCTCTGACATGGTGGCGCGCTCTCCGGTTGCCTGTCACAGGTGTAGTGACAAAGCCAAAGCCTACGGGGCACCGGCCTCGCGAGGCAAGTAGCGCCCCCGGTCGCCCGCCGCCCGCGCCCGCCCTCTGCATCGCTTTACACGCATCCCGGGGCGGCCTGATACTGCGGCGACCGCTCGCTGCTCTGGACATTCGCCCAGGTGGAGGGCCGGCACGGAATGGGCGCCACTCGCCAGCCGTTGCCCGCGCCGTCCCCGCACTCACGCCCGACCCGATGGAGTCCTCATGAACGCAGCACCCCTGCGCGTCGCCTTGCTCGCCACCCTCCTGTCCGCCATCGCGCCGCTCGCGGTGGCCGCCGATGCCCCAGCGACGCCCTCAAAGCACGAGCTCAAGATCGGACGCCACCTGATGATGGCGCAGTATCTGGAGCTGCAAGAGAACAACCCCGCGGGCGCGCTGGCTGAGTACCGCGCGGTGCTGGCGCTGGATCGCAAGCACGTCACCGCGACCATGGCCACGGCGCGGCTGGAGGCGGCGTCCGGCAAGACCGCGCCCGCGGCCCGGCGCTTGAGCCAGCTCGCCAAGGCGAACCCGATGAACTCCAGCATCTGGCGCGAGCTCGGCGCCCTCCACGAGCAAGCGGGCGAGCTGGACAAGGCCTTGGCCGCCTATCGCAAGGCGGCCGAGGTCAACCCGGGCGACACCGTCGCGCTGTCGAAGATCGTGCGGCTGCTCGGGTCGCGCTACGCCGGGGGCGACACGTCGGTGAAGGCCGCGCTGGTGACCGCGCTGAAGGGCTACATCACCGCGTCCCAGGGCAGGCGCGACCCCGACACGCGGAAGGCCGAGCGCTTCCTGGCGGA
Source organism: uncultured Myxococcales bacterium (assembly GCA_964577445.1). Taxonomy (GTDB): domain Bacteria; phylum Myxococcota_A; class UBA9042; order PHBI01; family JACKFB01; genus JACKFB01. The sequence continues at coordinate 131 of CAZNZH010000967.1, read as the reverse complement.
GTTGACCCGGGGCGAGCTGGCGCTGGTCATCTTCGACGCGCGGGCGGCCTACGAGGACGCGTGGAACGACCCGTCCTTCGGCGAGATCAACCGGAGGATGGGCAAGGCCCGCGCGGGATTTGAGCGGTGCC
>CAZNZH010000966.1:0-2116 GCA_964577445.1 uncultured Myxococcales bacterium | reverse complement strand
CGGGCGTCGCGGGGCTCACGAGCGGCAGCGGCGCAGCGGCCGCCAGGGGCGCCGTGCGCCGCTGCTGAGCCGCTGGCGCTGCGCCCGCTCGTGGGGATGGCGCGACCGGCGGGGAGACGAGCGGGGGCGCGAGCGCGGCGGGGCCTGGGGTGGGCGCGTGCGCTGGCGGCGGCGCGGGCGTGGCCTCTCGGGCGAGGCCCTGCGCGGTGACGATGGGGAGCTCGGCCGCGAGCGCTGCCGCCGCGGCAGGGACGCCGAGCTCTTGGCGCTGGGTCGTCGTGGGGAGCCGCGAGCGCCCCGCGCCGGGCTTGGCCTGCTGGGGAGCACCGCCTGGCTCCTCGTCGTGGACGGAGGCGATGGCCTCCCGGGCGGCTGCCCCGGCGCTCATGAGCGTGCTGGCGGGAGCGAGCGAGGCTGCCCCGTCCTTGGGCCCCGGCGCCGGGGGCGTGGCGGGCGAGACGCCCGTGGGGCTCGTCACCCGGCGGCCAGGGGTCGCCGCGGGCTGCGCCGGCGCGAGGAGCCCGGGATTGGTGGTGCTCCGCTCGTGGGAGCGCTGTTGTTGCGTGTTGGGGGCTCCCTCGGCGCCGAGGCCGCGCGGCGGCTGGATGACCATCGGTCGCCCGCGGGCCGGCGCGGCCTCGCGCGCGAGCCCCGGGGACGTCGGCATCCGGGGCCGACCCGCGCTGGCGAGCCCTGGGTGGGTGTCCAGCCGAGGTCGCGCACCAGCGGGCGGCAGGCCGATCTGCGGTGGGAGGGTCCCGCGACCGCGCGGCTGAGGGGGGCGTGATTTCGGGGTGAGGGCCGGATCGGTGGCGCGGCCGGGGCGCGGCGCCGAGGGGATCTGCGAGGCGTGGCGCCGCTCCGTCCCGGAGAGCGCTTGTCCTTGGAGGGCAGCGCCCAAGGCCACTACCTCGTCCGGGCTGAGGTCCCCCTGGATGGGGCGGCGGAAAAACTCCTCGACCTGCGCTCGGACGAGCGGAACCCGGGTGGAGCCACCGACGAGCAAGACGCGATCGAAGTCACCGGGCTGGAGCCGGGCGATCCCGAGCGCCTCGCGGCACACGTCGAAGGTGCGCTCGACGAGCGGGCGCGCCAGCCGCTCGAGCTCCGCGCGCGTCATGCTGGCGCGAAAGCCCAGGGGCTTGCCGCCGGGGCCATGCGCCACCTCCGGGATGTCCACCGTCGCCTCGGTGTCGGTGCTGAGGCGCCGCTTCACTTGCTCCGCGGCGAACAAGAGCTGCTCATGGGCCTGCGGATCTTGCCGGACGTCGTAGCGATGCTGCTTGAGAAACTGCTGAGCGAACTCCCCCGTGAGGGCCTCGTCGAGGTCGTCACCGCCGAGGAAGGTGTTCCCGGCGGTGGCGAGCACCTCGAACACGCCGTCCGCCAGATCCAGCAGGGTGACGTCGAAGGTGCCCCCGCCGAAATCGTAGACGGCGATGCGCTCCTTGTCGGTCTTGCCGAAGCCATAGGCGAGCGCCGCGGCGGTGGGCTCGTTGATGATGCGCACGACCTCGAGCCCCGCCACGCGCCCTGCGACCTTGGTGGCGGCCCGCTGCAGGTCATTGAAATTGGCGGGGACGGTGACGACCGCCCGCTCCACCTCCTCCCCCAAGGCCGCCTCCGCCACGGCCTTGGCCTTGCGCAAGACGAAGGCGCTGATCTCCGGGAGGGTGTAGGTCTCGCCGCGGGCGACGATGAGGGCCGCCTGGCCGGGGCCCTCGCGCAGCTCGAAGGGGAAGCGGGAGCGCGCCGTGCGGACCTCTTCGGAGTCCCACGAGCGTCCGATGAGGCGCTTGATGGAATAAATGGTGTTGGGGGCGTCGATGAGGCGCCGCTGACGCGCCTCTTCCCCGACGATCACGGTGCCGTTCGGGTGGAAGGACACCACCGAGGGGATGAGGCGCCGCCCTTGGTCGTCCGCCAGCACGGTGGACACCCCTGCGATGATGGCATCCATCCCCGCCCGTACCCGGTGCGCGTAGGCCTGGGCCGCTGGGCCCGTGATCCACTTCGACTCGCCTTCTCGGGTCGCAATCTTCCCGTCCAGGCTCGAAGCGAACTTCGCCAAGGGCCACGAAGACGATCGACCGATCGCCGTCTCGTTGCACTGCTG
>CAZNZH010000965.1:0-2126 GCA_964577445.1 uncultured Myxococcales bacterium | reverse complement strand
CCCCTGAAAAGACGTCGCGGGCGCCCCGCTCGGTCCGAATATGGGAACACCTTCTGAGAGCGCGACTTCAATGGCGATGTCGGGAGGCCCCGGGTGGACCTCCCCGACGAAGTAGCACTCGTCGGGCTCAAGCCCCCGCTCCATCTCTTCGAGCTTGAACGTTGCAGAGCCGAAGCCAGTCAGATCAATGTCGGCCAGCGCAGCCCAAAGCTCCAAGAGCCGAGCCACGCTCTTCTTGTACCGCTCGTGGGCGTGTGACGGGCTCGTGAACTCAAGCCGCCCTTCCAAATAGGTCAGCCGGAGGCCCGCACGTTCCTCGAACGTGGTGCGAATCGCGACATACTGCTCCCAACTCACGCCCAGCATCAGGAAGCGGCTGCCGTCGGCGTCGCAGGTCGCGAGTGGCGCCTCGGCGAAGGGGATGGAAGGTGCGGTTACCATTAGCTCAAACCGAGTCGAGCCCCAGCGCCGATGCAATGCGCGGGCCCGCGCGGCGGTCGGTTCGCGGCGGCCTTCGCAAGTTCGCGGTCCAGGGTGACCAACTCCGCCCCGAGGAAGTGCGCCAACCACAGGTACGAAGCATCGTAGGCTGTCAGGCCTGTTTGCAGCGCCTTGGCTGCCGCGTCGGAAGGCGCGACCTCGGTCGAGCGGATCTTCAGCTCCTTCAGCCGTCCGAGTGCTATTCGAAACCGCACCGCGGCGTCGGGATCGCGGCGAGATTTCTTCACGCAAAGGCTGGCGAGTTCGTAGTGCAGCAGACTGGGGGCTGCGAGTACAAATCCGTCGAGTCGTCGCACGACTTCGTCCGCTGTTGGTTCCGCGAACAGCACGGCGGCCACGGCGGACGCGTCCACGACCAGGAGCCTCATCGGGCGTCGCGGTCCGCGCGGACCATGGCCACGGAATCAGCCGGCGACGAGACCCCCATCGCGCGGAGTTCTGCGAGCAACTCGCTTGGAGTCAGGCTCTTCGGAACCCCGACGGCTTCTTCGAGGATGACGAGCAACTCCTGCTGAAGCGACCGTCGACTCCGCTCGGCGCGCGCCCGCACTGCATCGGCTAGAGGCTCGGGGACGTTCTTGATCGAGAAGTTCACAGACATGGTGCACTCCGTGGTTCCATTATAGAACCACTGTCCAGTCGTCGCAGCGACATTGCAAGCTCCGGGCGATCACAGCCAGCGCAGGACGCGGCCGATGAGGTCGTGGCGTTGCTGCATGCCGAGGGCGCGGTGGTAGAGCGTTGGGGGGAGGCGTTTGGCGCGCCAGACGCGCTGGCCGTCGGCTTGGGGGATGATGATGAGCTGGCGCGACTCGAGGCCTCGGAGGCCGGCGATGGCGACCTTCGAGGCGGTCGAGGTGGCGCGCTCGAAGAGGAGGTTGGCGAAGCGGCGTTAGCGCTCCGACGGCGAGCGGAAGGTCTCCATCAGGCGGGTCTTGAAGAATGTCGGGCACAGGACCGCGGCGGAGATTCCGTGAGGCGCTAGCTCGGAGTAGAGCGTCTCGGTCAGCGCGATGACGCCTGCTTTTGCGACGTTATAGGGGCCCATCTCGGGGATGCAGGCGACGCCGGCCGACGACGCGACGTTCAGGATGGCGCCGGATTTTTGCGCTTTCATGCGCGCGATGATGCTGTGGCAGCCGTGGACGACGCCCATCAGGTCGATGCGCAGCGTCCACTCCCAGTCGGCGAGCGGGACCTCGCCGACCGGGCCCGCGCAGGCGACGCCGGCGTTGTTGACCAGCAGGTCCGTGCCGCCCCACAGGCGCTCGGCCTCGTCGGCGGCTCGCTCAAGCGCCGCCGGGTCCGCCACGTCGACGACCAGCGCTGAGCCCTCGCCGCCCGCGGCCGTGACCTCAGCGGCGACCTCCGCGGCCCGCGCCGCGTCCAGGTCGGTCACCAGCGCCCGCGCCCGCCGCTTGGCCAGCTCAAGCGCCAACGCCCGCCCGAGGCCGCTCCCCGCGCCCGTGATGACCGCTCGCGGCGATCTTGGCAGCTTCATCGTACCCTCGGTGGCCGAAGCGCAGCGCCCGAAGCGAGATCCGGCGCGTCCTCAGCCAGTATTCCAGCGTAAACCCAGGCCACAACGTCGCGTTGCGCCCGCCGTCTTGCAGGTACCAGCTTGA
>CAZNZH010000964.1:0-2126 GCA_964577445.1 uncultured Myxococcales bacterium | reverse complement strand
CCAGCGGCGAGGGCGAGGCGAGCCGCCTCACGGACCGCCGGCTGGGCTCCGCGTGGGTCGCCGGCCCCGGGCGAGGCGTGGGCGAGGCGCTGACGCTGCGCTTTCAGGCCACGCGCTACCTCTCGCGCCTGGATATCCACCCGGGCTTCGGTCGCGACAACCGCTCGTTCGCGTCGCACGCCCGGCCGACCCGCCTTCGCGTCACCTGGCCGGGCGGAGCGCAGGTGCTACAGCTTGTGGACGCGCGCCGCACCCAGACCTTTGAGCTCTTCCCGCTGGCTCGCACCGACGTGCTGACCATCACCGTCGACGAGGTCACGGGGCCGGTCGAAGCCGGCGTCGCCATCAGCGAGGTCATGGCCTACGAGCCGGTGGACGTCCTGAGCGTCGACGAGGGCCTGCGCGAGCAGATCTCGGGCTTGGTCTCGAGCCTCGGCGATCGCCGCAGCAGCGCGGAGGCGAGTGAACGCCTCGTGCAGTTGGGCGTCGCCGCGGTCCCGTGGGTCTCGGACCTCGCGCGGCAAGCCGACCAGGACAGCGGCGGCGCTGCGCTGCGCATTCTCTTTCGTGTCGACAGCGCCAGGGCTCGCGAGGTCAGCCTGGAGCTGCTCCGCACGCGCTCCGCCGCGCAGACGGCCATCGTGCTCTCGTCGCTCGGCGGCATGGACGCTCGCGGCCTCGAGTCGGCGCTGCTCCACGCCGCTCGTGAGCTCGCCGACACCGAGCCCACCTTGGCCGCCGCGGCCACCGACACCCTCGCCAGCACCGGAGACACCCGCGCCCTCCCCTTGCTCGCTCGCGGCCTCGCCTCCGAAGAGCCAGCGCAGGTCAACGTGGCCGTCACCCGCCTGCCCGCGTTCGGAGCCGCTGGCCGCGAGATCGCCTCGCGCCTGCTTCAAGACCCCTCCGAGCTCACCCGCCGCGCCGCGCTGGCCACCCTCGGCGGATTCCCGGACAGCGACCTCGCCGTCGAGGCCATCGCGCCCTACGCCCACGACCCCTCCCACGCCACCGCCCTGGCCGCCATCCGCGCCCTCGGCCGCCTGCGCAACGACGCCGCCCGCGTCGAGCTGTCCAAGCTCGCCCGCAGCAAAGACGCCTGGCTCGCCCGCGCCGCCGTCCCCGCGCTGGTCGCCCACGGCAAGGACGCCATGCCCGTCCTGTGGGAGATGCTCGCCGAAAACGACCCCGCGGTGCAGGCCTCCATCTTCGACGAGCTCGCCCGCGCCAACACCCCCGACGTCCGCGCCCGCCTCATCGCCGAGCTGCTCGGCGACCTCCAGTCGCCCTGGCATGCCCGCGCCGTCCGCACCCTCGCCGCCCACGGGGCCCAGGGCGTCGACGCGCTCCTCGCCCACCTGCGCGAACACCCCGATGACGCCTCACTGGCCGCGTCCTACCTCCGCCGCGTCGCGACCATCGCAGCCCCCGCGGCCACGCTCGTCCTGACCGACCTCCCGCCGGACCGCAGCTTCGACGACGTGCGCGTCGTCATCCTCGAGACCCTCGCCCAAGCCGGCCACGTCGAAGCCGCCGGGCCCGTCGCCGACATGTACGAGGCCGTCGAGTCGTCCGAGCGCACCCGCCGCGCCGCCCTCGCCGCCATGGGCTCGCTGCCCAGCGACCGCACCCGCGACCTCGCCGTGGCCGCGATGGACCACCCGAACCCGCAGCTCTCCATCTTGGGCCGCGAGGCCGCCGCCCGCCTGGGCGACCCCCGCGCCACCTTGAAGATCATGGCGATGCTTCAGTCCCGCCGCCCCTCGGAGTGGCCCATCGACGCCGTCGACGCCCTGGGCGTCCTCCACGCCGACGCCGCCCTCCCGCTCTTCGCCCGCCAGTTCCCCTCCGCCACCCGCGGCCTCAAGCTCGCCATCCTCCGAGCCAGCCACGCCATCGGCGGCCGCGCGGCCGTCGCCATCTTGGTCGACGGCACCATCAACGCCGACGTGGCCGTCGCCAGCCTGGCCCGCAACCTCCTCGGCCGCGCGGACTGACGACGACGGCGGCCGCGACCCCGCACCCCGAGCCGCCGCGCCCGCCGCGCCGCCGACACGCCCTTCGTGCCTGCGGCGCGGCGGGTTGGGGCGCCACTGACGGCGCGGTCGGCGGCGTGGAATCCGCTC
>CAZNZH010000963.1:0-2138 GCA_964577445.1 uncultured Myxococcales bacterium | reverse complement strand
GAGGCAGGCGGTCGCATGGCCCTGGTGCTCCAGCTCGTCGACCTGGAGGTGATGCTGGACCGCCATGGCGGCGAGGTCGCTGAGCGCCTCCAGCAGCCCGCGCCGGTGCTCGCCCAGCGGCGCGCCCCCGGGGCCGCCGGCCAGATGGAGCGCGCCGATGATGGTGTCGCCGTACTCGAGCGGCACCACCCAGCGCACGCCCTCGGGCTCGACCCGGGTGACCGTGCGCGCGCCCCGGACCATGGCGGAGACCAGCTCCATGTCCGGCTCGTCGCTGCCCGCCGGCAGGGGCGCTCGCCCGGCGCGCCGGCCGCCCAAGACGACGAAGCGCTCGCCCTCGCGCACCAGCAGGTGGCCGCGCAAGAGCCCGCTGAGGCTGAGCGCGCCGTCCAGCGCCCGCTCCACCACGCTGCCGAGCCCCGTGGTCCGGGTCAGCGTCCGCCCGAGCTGGAGCACCTCGCGCAGGTCCCGCAGCTCGCCCGCCACGTCCGCCACCAGCGGGCGCGCCAAGGCCCCGGGCACCGCGCCGAGGACCTGGCGGGCGTCGTCCAGCAGCACGCGGTGGTGCGGCAAGCCGATGAAGGCGTCGCGGGTCGCGCCCTCGAGATCCGCGGCCTGCCGGTCCAGCTCCTCCGCCGCGCGCCGCAGCACAGCCGCCGCCTCGTCCCGGCGCCCCCGCGCCAGCAGCACCCGCGCCTGGATGTGCAGCGCCTCGGCGAGGCCCTCCCGGGGCCGCCCCGGGCCACCGTCGAGCCGCGCCGAGGCCCGCTCGCAGTGCCGCCACGCGCTCTTGGCGTCGCCGTCCTCGAGGCAGATGGCGGCCAACCGGACGGCCGCGCGCACGCCCTCGGTCCCGGCGTCCTCCCGGCCCATCAGCCGCTCGAGCGCCGCCACCGCCCGCAGCCGACCCTCCCGCGTCCCGTCCGCCAGCGTCAGCTCCGCCGTCGCCAGCTCGAGCCCCGCGGTCGCCTCGATCTGCGCCGCCTGCAGCTCGGCGCGCGCCGCGTCGAGCAGCGCCGCCGCCCCGGCGCGATCGCCCGCGTCCAGCCGGCAGTTCGCCAGCAGCACCCGCGTCTCCGCCGCCGCCCGCGGGCCCGCCGCCACGTGGAGCAGACGCTCTAGCCGCGCGGTGGCCGCCTCCGTCAGCCCGACGTTGCGCTCGACCTCGGCCTGGTTGCGCTCCAGGGTCTGGCCCAGCTCGGTCCAGCCCAGCCGCTCTGCCTGCGCCCGCGCCCGATCCAGGAGATCCAGCGCCCGGCCGTAGGCGCCGAGCAGCGCCTGACACAGCCCGAGGTTCATCGTGCAGACGATGGCCGAAGACCACAGCTCCTCTTGCCGCGACAGCGCCAGCGCGCGCTCGAAGGCCCGCGCGCCGTGGTCCAGCCGCGCCATGGCCGCGTGCGCGTTCCCCTGGTTGATCAGCAACTGCACGCGCAGCTCGATGGCCTCGGCGTCCGCCGCGTCGCCCAGGGCGTCCAGCGCCGCCGCGCCCAGCTCGAGCCCCAGCGCCGCCTCGCCGCTCGCCCGCTCGACCATGGCCAAGACCCAGGAGAGCCGCGCCTGTCCGCGCCGGTCGCCCTGGGCTCGGGCCGCCTCGAGGTGCCCACGACACAGGCGGCGGCTGAGATCCAGGCGGCGCCGGTCGAACCAATAGAGCGCCTTGAGCGCCGCGGCCTCGAGCGCCAACGCCGGCCGCGCCGAGGTCTGCGACAAGAGCGTCAGCCGGTCCAGGCACACGCTCTGCTCCTCGTGGCGGCCCCGGTAGCGCAGCATCCGCTCGAGGTGGCGCAGCACGTCCTCGCGCAGCGACGCCAGGTCCGCGCGGTCGAGCAGCCGCGGGTCGCCCAGCCGGTCGTCGAGGCGCTCCGACCAGCCGATGGCGCGGTCGATGTCGAAGCGTTGGCGCGCCCGCGACGCCGCGCGCGCCAGCCACGGCACAGCGCGGGCGGGGTCGTCGACCTCCGACCAGAGCGCCGCCAGCAGCTCCACCGGCCGCGCCTCGTCCGCCGGCACCGCCGCCTCGATGGCCGCCGCGAGGGTGGCGTGGTCGTCGGACTCGCTGGGCTCGCCCGCAGCGACGCGCCTGGGGCGACCAGCCAGGCTCGCCTCGCGCACCCCTTCGTGGGCGGCCACCACCG
>CAZNZH010000962.1:0-2142 GCA_964577445.1 uncultured Myxococcales bacterium | reverse complement strand
CCCCAGAGATCATCGGAGTCGTCATCCGCCGAACCCGGGGGCGCTGGCGGCGGGAGCTCTACCATCGGCATCACGAGGGAGCCCTCGCGCGGCGTAGGCCGCCACAGGTCCAGCTCGTCCTGCTCGCCGATGGCGTGGATCGAATCGTGACATCCCTTGCTCGAACACGAGACACGGTTCGCGTACAGGTCGTCGAGCGTCACCTTGTCGGAGTCGTGCTGCGACACCCCGTCAAACGCGCGTGAGCCCGCATGACACTTCAGGCAGTTGGCGTTGGGGTAAGGGCTGTAAAGCTCGATCTCGCCCTTGGCGGGCACCTGTCCGGTGAAGTGAATGAGCACATGCTTGAGCCCGTTCAGCTTGGCCGTGAGGTTTCCGTAGAGCGTGTAGTCGGTGTGGCAGGCAAAGCACGCGGTCTTCGTCGGTACCAGCCGCTTCTGAAAGTGATTGGCGGGCAAAAACTCAGAGTCCTCGTAGAAGAGGCTGTGTTCGTAGGTCCCCATCTCGTGACAGGAGTTGCAGAACTCGCGGCTCTGCGACGCGCCCAAGGTCTGCGCGACGCCCATCGGCAAGAGCAGCAGGGGCAGCACCAGCAGGGCGACCAGGAGTACAACCCTGCCGCCCCGCTCCGCGCTCAACCTGGGAATGCTCCAGTAGAGCCACGCCGCGAACGCCATCGCGAGCCCGAGCACTACCGGCAGAAACCAGCTTGTGTTCATTTTACTTCAGGCTCTCGAGCCACTCGGCCAGGACCTTCAGCTCCTCCTTCTCGCCGCCGAAGCGCTTCTTGTGCTTCACGCCCTTCTCGGTCTCCTCCTTCTTGAGCAGGAACAGGGCGATCCACTTCTTGTCGCGCGTCTTGCCCGCGTGCGACAGGTCGGGGGCCTCCTCCTCGGGCTTGGCGACCCCGAGCGGGATGCCCTGCGACTTGATGGAGTGGCAGTCGTTGCACTTGTACGTGGTGAAGACGGTCTTGCCGTCGGCGGCGAAAGCGGCCGCCGGAAGCACGACGCTCGCGGCGAACGCAGCAGCAGAGATCCAGGTTGTCAGCTTCATGATCACTCCTTGTGAGAAAAAGAACCGGTCAGGGGAAGGCCCCCTCGGCGATCCAGCCCAGGATGGCCTCGTAGTCGGCCGAGCCGGCGGACAGCACCGCGCCGCCGCCGTGTTGGTCCTCGGCCGTGCCCTTCAAAAGTAGCTTGGACGCCGCGGGTGTGGCCTTCTTCACCAGCTTGAGCACCACAGGGTAGTCCACCGAGGCATCGCTCGTCAGAAAGAGGCCGCGTGGGGCCCCGCTCGAGTGGCACTCACCGCAGCGCTTGACCAGCAGGCCGTGGATGTCGGCCGCGAACGAGAACTCGCCAACCGCGACCTCCAGCGGCAGGTCGCCCCCGCCGTCCGGGCCCGTATCGGTCGCGCCGTCGGACACCGCGTCGGCGGCCACATCACCGCCACCCACGTCGCCTGGACCGGAGTCCTCGGCCGCCGTCACGTCCGGCTCCACGGGCGGTCGCGGACCACGCTCGAAGTCCGCGCACGCGGCCATGACGAGGCTCCCGGCCAGCAGCGCGCCCAACAACAGTGTGGCTCTAGAAGTCATACGCCAACGTGATCCGGAAGAAGTCATCGGCCAGCTCATCCTTCTTCTCCAAGCGCCAGGTGTGCTGAACGGCCAGTGAGGCGCCGTACAGGCGGAAGGTGACCCCGAGCGTGTGCGCCGACCGGTCCTCTTGGCCCAGTCGCCGCTCGTCGATGTAGACGCCCTCGCGGTTGTCGATGGTCTTCAGGCCAGCGCGGTAGTGGAGGCTGACCCAATCGGCGGGGAAGTACCGCAGCTCCAGGTAGTCGCCGAAGTGGTAGTAATCGGGGACGTCGCCGGCCCCGCTGATGTCGGCGCGCATGAACCCGAGCGAGAGCGCCAGATCCTTGAGGACGGGCACGTCGGGGATGCGGTAGACGGTGAGGTCCACAGCCTGCAGGAAGAGGCGGCGGCCGAAGCCTAGCTTATTGAAGTACGCCGAGTAATTCAGCGTCAGCGGCCCCCACGACGCGGAGAGGCGACCGCCAAAGGCCATGCGGACCTTGGACAGCGACGAGAAGTCACCGCGCAGATCCAAGATCGCGTCCTGCGCTTCGAGCTCG
>CAZNZH010000961.1:0-2148 GCA_964577445.1 uncultured Myxococcales bacterium | reverse complement strand
CCGGCGGTAGGTCCGGTGGTGTCGGTGTTTTTGCCGCCCAAGGCGCGCGCCGATCTCGAGCGCCCGACCCAGGTGACCCCGCGCGCGCTGGTGCGGCGAGACGCGGGCGGAGCGGCACTCCTGGTGCCGATCCCCGAAGACGACGTGGACCTCCGCGCGGCGGCTGCCGGCGGCGAGGTGGTGGCGCTGGCGGGTCCGAGCGCGGTCTACCGCGTCGGGCAGGGCGGGGCGCTACAGCGCTTCGCCGCGCCGGACGGGCTCGAGATCGTCGGGCTGGCGGGCGGCGCTGCGGGCGTGTACGTGCTGACCAGCGAGGGCCTGACCTCCCTGGGAGCCACCGGGGCGCCGGTGTGGCCCGAGGGCGGCGCCCGCGTCGACGCGGTGCTGCCGCTGGGCGACGGGCTGGTGGTGGCGCGCGGCGAGACGATCTCGCGACACGCGCTCGAGCCGGGCGGCGCGCTGGGCGCGGTGACGCGGACGCTGGGGCCGGCTCAGGGGCTGGCGGCCGGCGTCGTGCGGGCGCTGGTGGCCGACGTGACGCTGCCGGAGGCGCTGGATCTCGTCGTCATCGGCGAGGTGGGGCTGGTGGGCGTCAAGATCTCGGGCGGGGCTGCCTCGGTGGTGCCGGTGGCGGTCTTTGGGCCCTCGCGGGTGCCGCTGGCCTCGCCCCGGGCCGCCGCGAGGGCGTCGGACGGTGGGTTCATCGTCGCGACGGCCCGGGGCGCCTACCGGGTGATGGACCGGGGAGACGGCGTCGAGTGGCGCGTCTACCCGGCGGAGCGCTGGCTGCCGTCCGAAGACGTGCGCGCGGTGGCCACCGACCCCGCGGTGGCCGACGGGCCCATCTGGTTCGCGACGGCGGGGGGCATCGCGACGGTGACGGCGCGGCGCATCACCTTGGAAGACAAGCTCGCGCCCTTCGTGGACCGCGTGGTTGAGCGCCATAACCGCGAGGGGGCGGTCGCGGACTCGCACCTCACGCGGCGCGGGGACTTGACCAGCAACATCCCCTGGGACTCCGACAACGACGGCGGCTGGACCTGCTACTGGCTGATGTCGGAGTGCTACCGCTGGCGGGTCACGGGGGCAGAGGATGCGCGCGCCAACTTCGACGAGGCGCTCGACGGGATGCTGCGGCTTCAGACCGAGACCGGCACCGACTGGTTTTTGGCCCGGTCGGTGATTCGCAAGGAGGGCTGCCAGCTCGACGACTGCGACGGCCCCGACGACGGGCAGTGGTTCACGTCGCCCGGCGGCGAGTTCTGGGTGAAGGGCGACACCTCAAATGATGAGGTGATCTCGCATCTCTTCATGATGGGGCCGGCCTACGATCTGTGCGCGGACGAGGCGCAGAGGGGGCGGATCCGCCAGCACGTGTCGCGGGTGGTCGGCGGGCTCATCGACCACGGCTATCAGCTCGTGGACCTGGACGGCGAGGTCACGACCTACGGGCAGTTCGACCCGGCTTTCTGTAATAATTTCCTGATGTTGGAGTCCGACGGTGGCCGCCGTAGCCTGGCGATGCTGGCCGGCTTGGAGCTGGCCTACTACATGACCGGCGAGCAGCGCTTCTTGGACGCGAAAGACTACCTGATGGCCGCGCACCACTACGGCGAAAACGCCGACGGCGAGGCGGGCGGTCTGTTTCGCGGGGGCAGCTACAGCGGCGACAACGACGAGCTGTCGGTCCAGAGCTGGTTCACGCTGCTGCGGGTCGAGCACGACCCGGCCCTGCACGCGCGCTGGCTTGAGGGCTGGCGAAAGAACTACGCCAACACGCGGACCCAGCAGGCGGCGTGGTGGAACCTCGCGCACGCGGCGCTCACCGGCGACGCGGACCCGGTGGACCTGGATCGCGCCGTGCGCTGGCTGCGCTTAGCGCCCGTCGACATGATCCGCTGGAACGTCTGGGGGCTGCACCGCGCCGACCTGGCGCCGCCGCCGGCCTTCTACGCGCAGACCGGCCACATCCGCAGCGACGGCCGGATCGTGCCCTACGACGAGCGGCCGTGTGACCGATGGAACACGGACCAGTTCAGGATGGACCACGGGGCGGACGGCTGGACCGAGATGGACGGCGCCGACGTGCTGGCGCCGTACTGGATGGCGCGCTTTCACGGCTTCATCGTGCCGGCGGCGGGGCCTTAG
>CAZNZH010000960.1:0-2153 GCA_964577445.1 uncultured Myxococcales bacterium | reverse complement strand
CCAGACCTCCAACGCCGAGCGCCTCGCGGCCGCCGACTACGTCATCGAGAACGACGGCTCCCTAGACGCGTTGATACGACAAGCCGACGCGGTCTTCGACGCGCTCGCGGCCGCCCACGGCTGAGATCAGTCGTCGACGGGCGCGGCCACCTTCGCGTCGCCGCGCCCGTTGGAGATCGCCAGCACCCCGGAGCGCTTGAGCTGCTCGAGCGCCGCGCAGGTGGTCAGCGGCTCTAGCGGTGAGGCCTCGACGAGCTGCGCGATGGTCAGCTTCCCGTCGACCCTCTCGTGAACCGACGCCAGCGCCTTGAGGTCGAGGTAGCCGTCGGGCATGGCGTCGAGCGCGATGGTGCCCTTGCGCGGCACGGCGTCGAAGCTGCCCATGTAGTCACGGTAGATGTCGAGGAGCTTGTCCGAGTTGAGCCGCACGAACTCGGCCGCCTCGCCCTCGAGCTGGCCCAGCACCAGCAGCCGCTCCAGCGAGACCAGCGCGCCTTCGCCGTCGTTGATCGAGAACAGCCACAGCACGTCCTCGTAGAGCAGCGCGGCCGCTCGCCTCGCCTGGTCCGCGGTGCCCGCGTGCGCCGCTTTGGGGGGCCTCGCTCGCGGGCGGGTCGGCACGTCCTCGCCCAGCGCCGGCCCCACGTCGGGCGCGTTGGCCGCCGCTGGCAGCCCATCGTCGGGAGCCAGCCGGACCTTGAGCGCCTCGACCTGCGCGACGTTCAGCTCATCGGTGTCCGCAGCGCCGTCCACGGCCGTCGACGGCCAACGCAGCAGCGCCACCAGCGCGTCGAGGTCCGCCGTAAACGCGCGCCACTCCGCGTCGCTGCGCCCGTCCTCCTCGAGGACGCGCCGCCGCCGCGTGCCGGCCTCGAGATCCGACAGCGCCGGTGCGAGAATGGCCAGCAGCGTCTCGTTTGAGGCGCTCTCCGTGGTCAACGCCAGATCCCTCCCTCCACTCAAGCCACGCGCGTCCTCTCGGAGGCGAGGCGGGCCGCGGGGTGGCCCGCCGAACTCTCACAGATCCCACCGGCCGCCATCGACAGAGGGTGCCCCAAGCCCGCCCGATCGTCCACACGCCACGCCCCGATTCCCCATGGCGCGCCGGCCCGGCGTCCACGCGTCCGGCGCACCACGGCGGCGCAACTATGCGCGCGCGCCGTCGAGAACGTCGCTCAGCATCTCGAGGGTCGCGTCGATGTGCCCGCGCTGCACCACGAAAGCCGGCGCAAAGCGCAGCGTGTTGCCGGCCACCACGTTGAGCAGGAAGCCCCTCTGGCGCGCCTGCTCGACCACCCGGTTCGGGAAGTCCGGGTCCGCGTCGTCGATCTCCAGCCCGCGCAAGAGCCCGTACCCGCGCGTCTCGCGGCAGACCTCGGGCTTGTCCTTGCACAAAGCCGCGAGCCCGCGGCCCAGATACTCGCCGGCCTCGTAGATGTGGTCGAGCAGGCCCTCTTCGCCGATGGTGCGCATGACCTCCAGGCCCACGCGCGTCGCCAGGGGGTTGCCGCCGAAGGTCGACGCGTGGGTCCCCGGGACGAAGGCCTGCCCGACCTCCTCGGTGCACACCATCGCGCCCAGCGGCACGCCGCCGCCCAGCCCCTTGGCGAGGCTCATCACGTCCGGCCGCACCCCCTCGATCTCGTAGGCGAACCACTCGCCGGTGCGCCCGACGCCGGTCTGCACCTCGTCGAGCATCAAGAGCGCCCCGTGCTCATCGCAGAGCTTCCGCAGCCCGCTGAGGTACCCCTTCGGCGGCACGCGCACGCCGCCCTCACCCTGCAACGGCTCGACCAAGACCGCCGCCAGGCGGTCGCCGACCTCGGCCATCACCCGGCCCGCGGCCTCCAAATCGCCATAGGGCGCATAGTGAAAACCGGGCAGCAGCGGCGTAAACCCCTCATGATACTTGGGCTGCGCCGTCGCCGTCAGCGAGGCGAAGGTGCGACCGTGAAAGCCGTGCTCGAAGGTCAGAAAGTCCGTGCGCGCCGCCTGCCCCCGCACCACCGTCTGGAAACGCCGCGCGATCTTCAGCGCCGCCTCGTTGGCCTCGGTGCCGCTGTTGGTGAAGAACACGCGGTCCGCGAAGGACCGCGACACCAGCTCATCCATGAGGGCCAAGCCGGGCTCGTGAAAGAAGATGTTCGACACAT
>CAZNZH010000959.1:0-2154 GCA_964577445.1 uncultured Myxococcales bacterium | reverse complement strand
GGCAAGCTGGAGCTGTTGCTGGCCGCCTACCAGGCGTCGGGCGACCAGGAGGCGCGCATCCCGGTGCTGCGGAGGCTGCGGGAGCTCGCGCCCGAAGACCCTGAGCTGCGGCGGCAGCTCAGCCAAGCGTGGGTGCAGACGCGGCGGTGGGACGAGGCCACGACGCTCTGGGCTGAGGAGCTGAAGAAGGCCCCGGAAGAGCAGAAGATCCCTATCTTGCAGGAGCTGGCTGGCGTCTACGTCCAGGCGGGTCAGCCCGACAAGGCCAAGGCCTACTTCGAGGAGCTGGCGCTGCGCGACCCGGGCTCGAAGCAGCGCTATCTGAGCCAGATCGAGATGCTGAAGCAGGCGCCGCTGGTGCCCCTGCCCGGCGCGCCGCCGCGGGCGCCCGACCCGTAGCCGCCGCCGCCGGCGACCGCGGCGTCAGTCGTCGGCCAGCACGCGCGCGAGGGGCTGTCGCAAGGTCGCCCGCGCGGCGAGGCCCGTAGCCAGCAAGCCCGCGGCCAGGGCGGCGGCCACCGTCAGACCCACGGCGCGCCAGGGAAACGGCGCGTCCCCGAGCAGCGCCGGGAGCACCGCCAGCAGCGCTGAGCCGCAGCCGAAGAACACGCCCGCGGCCAGCAGCGCCGCGTGCTCCGCCATCACCAGGGCCCCGATGCGGCGGCGCGAGAAGCCGACCGCCTCCAGCAGCGCCAGCTCTCGGCGGCGCTCGACCACGTTTCGGACGACCAGGGCGCCGGTGCCCAGCGCGCCGAGCACCAGCCCCAGCGCGCCCAGGGCCAGGAATATCGCGAGGTAGGTGTTCTCCACCTCGCGAAAGCGCAGCAGGCGCTGCCAGGCTGGCTGAACGCGCAGCCCGCGGTCCAGCAGGGCGTCCTCCAGGCGCGCGGCCACCGCCGAGGCGCGCTCGGGCGAGGCGTCGATGAGGAAGGTGCGAAACCCCGATTCGCTAGGAAAAGCCTGGCGAAAAGACGTATCCGCCATGATGAGGGCGCCCTGCAAAATCGAGGTCTCGGTGATGCCGACGACGCGCAGCCACAGCGGCCGGCCGGCCTCGTCGGTGGTCTCGAGGACATCGCCCAGCCCGAGGTGCAGCCCCCAGACCACGGTGCCCTCGTCGCCGATGACGGGGACCTCGCCCGAGGAGTCGCCGTTCGCGGCGTGCAAGAGCGACCACGGGGTCTGCCCCTCGCTCAGCGGCGCGTGGGAGATGAAGTGAAAGGCGCGGCGCGACGACAGCTCGACCGGCGACACCCCCAGCATGCGCGGCACCACGGCCTGCGCCGGGCTCCGGCAGCTCGCGTCGTCGCCGTCGCGCACCCGAAACGAGACCACGCGGGCGCCGTAGAGCTCGTCTTTGGACAGGGCGAGGCTCTCGAGGCCGCGGCCGGTGTCGAGGTCGACGCCCACCGGGAGGGCCGAGTCCGCCGCCAGGGCGAAGCCGCCGGTGCCCGAGCCGCGCGCCTCGGCACCGGCTCGGGGGTCGTGCCGGTTGGTGCCGACGCCGACGACCAGGAAGGTCCCGGTGGCCAACAAGGTCACGACGGCGAGGCTGCGCTGGGGGTAGCGGGCGAGGTTGCGCAGGGTGAGGCCGGCGAGGCTGCGCGCGGGTCGGTGGCCCGGCCGGCCGAGCCGCCGCAGCAGCGCGTGGGTGAAGCCGGCGGTGGCGAGGAGCGCCAGCCCGCCGGCACCGAAGAACGCCGCCGCCGCTGCGGGCGAGCGCCCCGGCGGCGCGGTCAGGGCCAGGGCCAGCGCGCCCGCGGTGGCGGCCAGCGCCACGATGAGGCCGGTCGGGCGACGAAGCGGCGCGGGGCCCGCGTTGCGCAGGACGCCTCGCAGGGTCAGGAGCATCGCGAAGAGCGAGGTGGCGACTGCCAAGACGGGGCCGAGCACCAGGGACCGGAGGCTGACGGCGAGCTCTAGCGGGAGGCCGGCGGTCGCGTCGCTCCACCCCGCGGCGAGCGCGGCCAGCGCGGCGTCGGCGAAACCCACGCCCAGGCCCGCGCCCACGATGGCCGCCGGGACCGCCACCACCAGCCCCTCGCCGAGGACGACGAGGCGCACGCGGCGCGCGGAGTACCCGATGGCGAAGAGCGTGCGCAGCTCAGACCCGCGCACCAGCAACGCCAATCCGAATACCAATGCGGTCAAGAG
>CAZNZH010000958.1:0-2164 GCA_964577445.1 uncultured Myxococcales bacterium | reverse complement strand
CAGCCACGCCACGCACTTCGCCGCCAGCACCAGCACGCCGACGACCAGGCTCAGGCGAATGGCGCGGCTCACCCGGACCCGGTCCGAGGCGAGCGTCACAGGCGCAGCGGGGGTCACGGGCGGGCGAGGAAAGCCGAGCTGATGGCCCCCATGGACCACTCTGTCGCGGCGCCGTCCTCGAAGTAGATGTTGAGCAGCCGCTCAATCCCGTCGGGCATGTAGAAGGTCGGCAGCGGCGTCACGTCGACGGTCATGCACTGCAACATCCACGGCGTCCACTGGTCGGGATCGCAGTCCTCGGGGTGGAGCACGAGATCGCTGTCGGCCAGGGGCAGCAGCGCGCCGCCCATCACGACCAGGGGGTTGCCCTCGGCCGGGACGCTGAACTGCTCGAGGATCGCCTGGCCCTCGGGCGGCAGGGGCCCGACGCTGAGCGGCTCCAACACCACGGCGTGCAGCCAGCCGCCCTCGGCGGGGACCTCCCAAGTGTAGCTGCCCTCGACCAGCGCGGCCGTCACCGGCTCGTCAAAGACGATGCTCGGCTCCGGGCTGAAGCGCCCGTCCACGGCGGCGCGCAGAGGGCCGGCGATGAGGCGCACGCGGCCGCCCTCGGCGCGGCTGACGCGGATTCGGATGAGGTAGCTGGCGGGTCCTGGGAGCTCGGCGCCCATCCGGTAGCTCTTCCCGTCGCCATCTTCCGCGCTGAGGTTGATCTGCGGGCCCACGGGCGACCGGCTGACAAAGGTCGAGCCCTCCGAGATCCCGGCCAAGATGCCCTCGACGCCCAGCGCCTTGCCGTTCAAGTCGGCGAAGGCCGCGGCCTGCGGCTTCTGGATGTACGTCGCGGGCAGCGCCGCGGACAGGAGCATGTGCCGGTCGCTGCCGCCGACGATGGGCACATGCACGCCCGCCGTCAGGTGTCCCTGCCAAAACCGCACCGCGCTTGCGTTTGCGCCTCCCCCGCGCACGGTGACCGCGTCGCGAATGTACGGGTTTTCCACACCCGCCGACGCGATGCGCTCCTCGAGTTTTTCAAGGCTGACCGCCTGATAGAAGCCCGTCCAGGGCCCGTTCCAGACCTCGATGGCGTCGATGTCGGGCGTGTCCCACACCCACGGGTTGTCCTGGGCCGGGTGGTTGGGCGACATCAGCGCGCCCTGCGCGTGCGCCTCGGCGATGGCGTCGTTGCGGCGCTCGTTCTCGCTCTCACCGGCGATGGGCTCGTGGGTGATGTGGTGCTCGATGCCCCACATCCCGGCGTGGCCGCTGCCGCCGAACTCTTCGCCCGGCAGGACGATGAGGTGGTCGTGTTTGAAGTCGGGGTCGGCGAAGGCCGCGTCGGTGCGGTGGTCGGTGATCGCGATGTAGTCGAGGCCGTTTCCCGCCAGCTCGGGGTGGCGCGTCGTGTAGGCGGGGTGACGGAACGCGTCGGCGATCTCCAAGCACACGCCGAGGTCGTCGCCGCCCTGCTTTTTGGCGTCCTCGCTGTAGTTGGTGTGGTAGTGCAGGTCCCCGCGGTACCAGCCGGCCGCGGCGACGGCGAAGTTCGGGTCGCCACTCACGGGGGCGAGCACCGGCGGCGGCCCGTTGTCGAGTCCCGTATCGTCCGCGTCGGTCGCCGTGTCTG
Organism: uncultured Myxococcales bacterium; assembly: GCA_964577445.1. Lineage (GTDB taxonomy): Bacteria > Myxococcota_A > UBA9042 > PHBI01 > JACKFB01 > JACKFB01. Next base: position 537 of record CAZNZH010000958.1, on the reverse strand, counting down.
CGATGCCGTCGGGGCCGGCGTCGATCGCCGTGTCTGTGGCCGTGTCTGCGGCCGAGTCTGCGGCCGAGTCCGTCGTCGCGTCGTCGCCTCCGCAGCTCGCCGCGAGCAGCAGCACCAACCACACCAGCGCCCGGGCGCTCGCGACCGACGACACTTGAACTACACGCATGTTCACATCAACCTCTCATCGAGACCGTCCGCGCGGCGCGCGCCGGACGCCGCAGAGGATGCGCCGGACAGGGGTCTGCCTGCAACGACTTCACACTTTGGGGCCCGAGCGGGTATAGCGATGGGCGACCGATTCAAGAGGAGCGTGGGGCGGCGACCCCCGTTTCACTCGCGCTGGAGGTAACCGTGGGCATCGGCAGCTTTTTCCGCCGGCTGGTAGGAGCGGAGGCGAGCGAGGGCCCGCTGACCGGCGCGACGGCGGGGGATCTCGGGCGCCTGTGGGCGGCGCGAGAGACCCTGGGCCCGCAGACGCGCAACCAGACCCTCGACGAGCTGTGCCGGCGCCGCTTGCCGATCCCGTTCGCCGAG
>CAZNZH010000957.1:0-2165 GCA_964577445.1 uncultured Myxococcales bacterium | reverse complement strand
CGGCAGCGTCGAGATCTCGGGCTGGCGCTCCTCCGACCGCCGCCGAGCCCACGCCCGCGCCCACGGCAGCGTCGAGATCTCGGGCTGGCGCTCCTCCCACCGCCTCCGAGCCGGCCGCCGCCGAAACCGCCGCGGCCGAGCCCGCCCCCGCCGCCGCCGAAACCGTCGCGGCCGAGCCCGCCAGGCCCGAAACCGCCGAGCCCGCCGCCCCCGCCGCCGAAACCGCCCCCGCGTCGCCCCCCGCCCGCCCGGGCGAGCTCACCGAGACCCAGCGCCGCCACCTCCACGGAAAGCGCCGCAACATCGAGCGCGACCTCGCCACCAAGAGCGAGCTGGTGGTCACCAAGCGCGGCTCCCATCTCGCGCTCTCCAAAGGCCAGATCGTCGTCCGCCGCGACCGCAAGATCATCCACCGCCAGCAGCTCTCGCGAGTGCGCGCGGTCATGCTCCAAGGCAGCGGCATCACGGTCACCACCAACCTGCTGACCGAGCTCCTCGACGCCGACGTGGGCGTCTTCCTGGCCGACGACCGCGGCCGCCCTGCCGCCATCCTGCACGCCGCCGACGGGGTCCGGGCCGAGCGGATGGCCGAGCAAGCCGAGGCTGTCTTCGGCAAACGCGGCGCGCGCATCGCCCGAAAGATCGTCCGCGGCAAGCTCCGCAATCAGCGAAACCTCCTGCGGACGCGCCTGGACTACCAGCGCGAGTCCGACCCGGCCACCGCCGCGACCCTCGAGGCCGCCATCGCCGGGGTGGAGCAGGCCGAGGCCAAGCTCAAGGCGCTCCCGAAGGCCACGGGCCCGCTGACACGCGAGGACCGAGACGTCCTGATGGGCTTCGAGGGCCTGGCCGCGCGCCACTACTGGGACGGCGTGAAGGCCCTGGTGGCGGACGACGCGATCTTCCCCGGCCGCCGCTACCCCAACGCCGAGGACGCCGTGAACTGCGCGCTGAACTACGGCTACGGCATCCTCTACCAGCGCGTCGAGCGCGCCATCCTCACCTCGGGCCTCAGCCCGCGCCTGGGAATGCTGCACGCCCCGCGGCGAAAGGCGAACGCGCTGACCTACGACATGGTCGAGGAGTACCGCGCCTACTTCGTCGACCGCGCCGTCCTGGCGATGGTGACGCGCGGCGAGCCCATGGCCGTGGACCGCCGCGGCCGCCTCACCGACGACACCCGCCGCCTGGTCGCGCGAAATGTGTTGGAGCGCGTCAACCTGCCGACGGTCTACCGCAGCCAGCGCCTCATCCTCGAGGAGATCCTGGGCGAGCAGCTCCAGTTGCTCACGAAGGCGTTTATCGGCGAAGAGCCCTACCGCGCGTTCATCGGCCGGTGGTAGCATGAGCGCGTCACGCGCAGCCGCGGCGCGGCGCCGGGCCGCCCCCAGGGGCCCCCGGAGGTTTGCCAACATCGCGCGAGCAGCGTCAGCGAGGCGAAAGCGCCCGGTTTTCGGGCGCGCGGCGGTCCTTGGCAACCGAATAGCCCCACATAGGCAAATCCCCCTCCCGGGGCGTGCGGCGACGCGAGGCCCGAGAGGTTTGCCAACTTCGGTGTCTTGGGCGCTTTCGGGAGCGGCCCAAAATCCTCAGTGGTTCTGGATGGTTGCGTGCGGTTTGGCGGGGAGGGCGGATCGCGCGATTTGGCCAAATGTCGGAGGGGGCGTTTGGGCGGTGGTGGTTTGCCGAGATCGACGAGTCGGCGTAAGTGTCGGTAACGACTGCGGAGTCGCCGTGTGCCGTGCCGAAAACGAGGCCGAGCTATTGCGAAGTCGCGAGATGTTTGCCAACTTCCGTGCAGGTGCGCAGCCCCTTGAAAACACGAGACCCCGCCCGCCGGCCCTCCGGGTGGCGGTCGAGATTCCTGAATGGTTACGAGGGCTCCCCGGCGCGGCTAACGCCGCGTACGGATTGAGACTTCGGGACGAGCGGGCAGTTGTCGACGGGATTCATCACCCCATCGCCTCCCCGGCGCGGCTAACGCCGCGTACGGATTGAGACCTGCAGGTGTCGAAGCTGTCGCTCGAGGAGAACGAGAGCCTCCCCGGCGCGGCTAACGCCGCGTACGGATTGAGACCCAAGGGCGGTGATTGCCCTCGCGTCGAGCCGGGCAGTGGCGAGTGCCTCCCCGGCGCGGCTAACGCCGCGTACGGATTGAGACAGCG
>CAZNZH010000956.1:0-2167 GCA_964577445.1 uncultured Myxococcales bacterium | reverse complement strand
TACCGCGACTTCGAGGTGCTGCTCCTCGACGACGTCCTCAGCGCGGTCGACCACGCCACCGAGGGCCGCCTCATCGACGCCATCTATGCGCGCATCGACGCGGACCGCCCCCGCACGGCGGTCGTCGTCAGCCACCGGGTGAGCGTGCTGGCCCGCGCCGACCGCGTCATCGTGCTGGACGGCGGCCGCATCGTCGACGAGGGCACCCACGAGCAGCTCGTCACCCGCGCCGGCCCCTACGCGGACGCGTGGCGGCTACAGCGCGCCGCCGAGGCCCTGGAGCGCCCGCCCGAGATCCACCCGTGAGCGGCCCCGACCCGAGCGCGACCCAGAAGACCGGTGACATGAAGCTCATCGGCCGCCTGTGGCCCCTGGCGCGGCCGCACCGCGCGTGGCTGTGGGCAGCACTTGTCCTGACGCCCATCGGGGTGCTGGGCGCGCTGATTCAGCCGGTGCTGCTGAAGACGGCCATCGACGACCACATCGCCACCGGGCGGCTCGACGGCCTGGGCACCATGGCGCTGCTCTTCGTCGCGGTGGTGGGCGTGGGCTTCACCGCCAGCGCGGTGGCCAACTACTCGCTCAATATCCTCGGGCTGCGGGTGCTCACGGCGCTGCGCCGGCGCGTCTTCACCCACGTGATGGGCCAGGGCCAGCGCTTCTTCGACACGCGCACCACCGGCGCCTTGATGACGCGCACCACCAACGACGTCGAGGCGGTCTACGAGAGCCTCGCCTGGGGCGTGGTCAGCCTGCTGTCGGATGGGCTGCTGCTCATCGGCATCCTGGTGGCGATGCTGCTGCTGGACTGGAAGCTCACCCTGGTCAGCCTGTCCCTGGCGCCGCTCATCGTGCTGATCGTCGATCTTTTTCGCAGGAGATTACGGGCGCTCTCGCTGATCATCCGCTCGAGCCTGAGCCGGCTCAACGGGTACTTCGCCGAGCGCATCTACGGCGTGACCACGGAGCAGCTCTACGGGGTCGAGGAGCGCACGCGGCAGACCTTTCGGGGGCTGAGCTACCGCTACATGGACGCCTACCGCCGCTCGAACTGGTGGGACGCGGGGCTCTACGCGATCATGGACGGGATGAGTGCTTTGGCCATCGGCTCCATGCTGTGGTTCGGCGCGTCGCGCTTCGGCCACCCCGGCTCGGCGGTGACCTTGGGGCTCCTGGTGGCCTTCGTGGACTACCTGGGCATGATCTTCGGGCCCATCCGTGAGCTGTCGGGCCGCATCGCGACGATCCAGCACGCGGTGGCCGCGCTCGAGCGGATCTTCGGCCTGCTGGACACCAGCGACCGGGTCCCCGAGGGGGTCGAGCCCATCGGGAAGCCGCGCGGCGACGTGCGCTTCGAGGGCGTGTCGTTTCGCTACCGCGAGGGCAGCCCGCTGGTGCTCGACGGGGTGAGCTTCGCCATGCGGCCGGGCGAGGTGGTGGCGCTGGTGGGGGCGACGGGGTCGGGGAAGACCACCATCGGCAAGCTGCTGATGAAGCAGTACGGCGGTTACGAGGGGTCGATCCGCGTCGACGGCCACGAGCTACGCGACGTCAGCACCGACGCGCTGCGCCGGCAGGTCACGGCGGTGCACCAGGACGTGTATCTCTTTGACGGGACCATCCGCGAGAACATCGCGCTGTGGGCGCCCGACATCGACGACGCGCGGGTCCACGAGGCGGCGCGGCTGGCGCGAGCGAGCGGGTTCATCGAGGCGCTGCCGGCGGGCTATGAGCACCGCGTGACCGAGCGGGGCCAGAACCTCTCGGGCGGGCAAAAGCAGCTCCTGGCCATCGCCCGCGCCATGGCCCGCGACGCGCCCATCGTCATCTTGGACGAGGCCACCGCGAGCGTGGACTCGGTGACCGAGGCGCTGGTGGACGACGCCATCGCCGCGCTATTATCGCAACGCACGGTCTTGGTCATCGCACACCGACTGTCGACGATCACCAAAGCCGATCGCATCCTCGTGCTGCACCACGGCAAAGTCGTCGAGCAAGGCACCCACGATGAGCTTCTGGCCCTGGGCGGCCGGTACAAGCTGCTGGTCGAGGTGGGCTTCGCTATTTAGGCAGGGTGTCGGCGCTCGGCGGGCTGAAGCCTTGCCACGGCGGCACCGGAGACACGGCGCGATACAGCGGCAGCGGGGAAGCGCACCTTCCAGTCCCG
>CAZNZH010000955.1:0-2169 GCA_964577445.1 uncultured Myxococcales bacterium | reverse complement strand
TCGCTCCTTGGGGGCGTCTGTTTACCGACCCTCGCCGTTGGTTGGCGACGAGAGAAAAATGGCTCCGGCAGTAGGACTCGAACCTACGACCTAGCGGTTAACAGCCGCGCGCTCTACCAACTGAGCTATGCCGGATCAGCCGTGGGGGAGGTTTATGTAGGTCTTTCCCTTCGGGTGTCAAGTGGAAGTGCGTTCTGGCTCCTGCGTGGTATGAGGGCGCGGCTGGGAGGTGTGGTGGTGGATTTTCCTCTTGAGGTGTTGCCGGTTGGCGGGTTGGGCGAGATCGGCATGAACTGCATGCTGATTGGGCGCCGGGGGCGGTATGTGTTGGTCGATGCTGGGGTGCAGTTTCCCTCGTCTTGGGAGATCGGCATCGAGCGGCGGCTGCCGGATCTGGGGTTTCTGGCCTCTTGGAAGGACAAGATCTAGGCCGTCGTCATCACTCACGGGCATGAGGATCACATCGGCGCGCTTCCCTGGGTGCTGCCGGCGCTCGACCAGGTGCCGGTCTTCGCGTCGTCGTTCACTCGCGAGTTGATCCGTCGCCGCCTGGAGGAACACGGGCTGTGGCGCTCCAACCTTGTGACGATCCACGAGCCTGGCGTCCGCTTTGACGCTGGGCCCTTTGAGGTCGAGCCCATCCGCGTCACGCACTCGCTGCCGGACTGCTCTTCCCTCGCGTTCCGGTCCGAGGACGGCACCATCCTCCACACCGGCGACTGGAAGATCGACGACGAGCCCATGGACGGCGAGGCCTTCGATCGCGCCGCCTTCTCGCGCCTGGGCGACGAGGGCGTCTCGCTCTTGCTCTCCGACTCCACCAACGCCTCCGCCCCCGGCCGCACCCTCAGCGAGTCCGCCGTCGCCCGCGCCATGACCCAGCGCGTCACCCACTGGCCCGGCCGCGTCATCGTCGCCATGTTCGCCTCCAACCTCCACCGCCTCCGCGGCCTCGTCGCCGCCGCCCGCGCCTCCGGCCGCAAGATCGTCCTCGTCGGCCGCTCGCTCGGCTCCTACCTCGACGCCGCCTCCCGCGACGGCCGCGCCCCCATCGACCCCGGCAACATCGTCGACGCCGCCAACCTCGCCGACATGGACCCCGCCAAGACCCTCGTCGTCGTCACCGGCAGCCAAGGCGAACCCGGCTCCGGCCTCTACTGGGCCGCCCGCGGCGAGCACCGCTACCTCGACCCCGGCCCCGGCGACCTCCTGCTCCACTCCGCCCGCATCATCCCGGGCAACGAAGACCGCACCTACGCCATGCTCAACCAGCTCGGCCAGCGCGGCGTCACCCTCGTCTACGGCCGCGCCACCGGCGTCCACGCCTCCGGCCACGCCTGCGCCGACGAGCTCCGCGAGATGCTGTCGCTCGTCCGCCCCCGCCACTTCGTCCCGCTCCACGGCGAGTACACCTTCCTCACCCGCCACGCCGAGATCGCCCGCGGCGAAGGCATCTCCGACACCACCATCCTCCGAAACGGCGAGCGCCTCCGCCTCGCCGACTCCGGCGGCACCGTCAAGGCAGCCCGCGGCGCCTCCGAAAAGCTCGACATCATCTACTCCTCCGGCATCGCGCTGGGCGACCGCGACGCCATGAAGATCTCCGAGCGCCTCCGCATCGCGTACAACGGCGTCGTCGTCGTCTCCCTCACGCTGACCCAGGACGCCGCCAAGCGCTGGGCGGGCAGCGACGCCAAGGTCGACACCCGCGCCCTGTGGCTCGGCGAAGACGCCGACCTCGCCGTCGACATCGTCGCCACCGCCAACCAGGTCCCCGCCAACTGCCCCGCCGGCACCCCGCTGTCCGAGCTCGAAGAGGCCATCCGCGGCAGCATCCGCGCCCTCTGCCGCCGCAAGGTCGGCAAAAAGCCCGACGTCATCGTCCTACTACACGAGCAAGGAAGCGCCGCGTGAGCTCACTCCGCCCCCTGGGCCTCCGCCCGCTGCCCGTCCCCGAAGGCTTCCCCGGCCGCGTCGACTTCATCAAGTCCGCCCGCGGCCTCGGCGACTCCCCGCACACAGACACGCCCGAGATCTGTTTCTGCGGTCGCTCCAACGTCGGCAAATCCTCGCTCCTCAACGTCCTCGCCAACCGCAAGCAGCTCGCCCGCGTCTCCGGCACCCCCGGCCGCACCCGCCTCATCAACTTCTTCGACGCCCAGGGCGTCG
>CAZNZH010000954.1:0-2173 GCA_964577445.1 uncultured Myxococcales bacterium | reverse complement strand
GGGTTCAGCGACTGCGGCTGCCGCGACTGGCGCAGAAACGGCATCTGGAGCTGCCAGGTCGACTGACGGGCCGCCGCCTGGCCGCTCGACCCGGGCTAGTCGCTCGACCCGGGCTGGCCGCTCGACCCGGGCTGGTCGATCGCGGCCAGCCCGTCGTCGCCGAACACCTTGCCGACCAGCGCCCGCATGTCCTCGGGCAGCGGCGACCGGAACACCACCGTCTCGCCGGTCGCGGGGTGTCGAAACCCCAGCGTCTCCGCGTGCAGCGCCTGGCGCGGCATCCGGCGGGCGGCCGCGAGCTCGACGGCGGATGAGCCAGCGCCCCCCTTGGGCGTCGCGCGGCCGTAGAGGCGGTCCGCGACGACCGGATGCCCCAGCTCGCTGAGATGCACCCGGATCTGATGGGTGCGCCCGGTCTCGAGCCGCACCGAGACCAGCGCCATCGTCTGGGCCCGCGCGAGGACCTCCCAGTGGGTCACGGCCCGGCGCTTCCCCTGGGTCAGCCGCCCCGTAAACTTCAGGCGATCGCTCGGGTGACGCCCGTAAAACGTGTCGGCCGTGCCGCGCTCGGCCAGCTTCGGCCCGAACACCACGGCGACATACCGGCGCTCGATGCGGTGAGCCTGAAATAGCCGGCCCAGCGCCGTGTGCGTCCGCTCGTCACGCGCGACGACCAGCAAGCCGGACGTGTCCCTGTCGAGCCGGTGCACGATGCCTGGCCGCCGCGGGTCCACGTCGCTGAGCGCGCCCAGGTGATGGAGCAGCGCGTTGACCATCGTGGCGTCCGGGTGTCCGCCCGCCGGGTGCACCACCATGGCCGCTGGCTTGTCGACCACGGCCAGCCACCGGTCCGAATACACGATCGGCAGCGGGATCTCCTGAGCCTCGGGCGGGGCGTCGTCGCGCACCGGCAGCCTCCAGCGGATCTCCTGCCCGGCGCGCACCTTGAGCCCCGCCTTCGCCGCGACCACCCCGTCCACCCAGACGAAGCCGCCCTCCACCAGGCGCGAGACCTGCGACCGCGACACGGCCTCCGTCGCGCGGGTCAGCCAGGCGTCCAGCCGCTCGCCCGCGTCGCCCTCAGCGACCACGCCGCGCCCATCGGTCAAAGCGTCACGTCGCGCAGGCGGCGTCCCCGTTCGGCCAGCGCCACCAATTGCTCCAAGATCCGGTCGACCACCCCACGCGACTCGGGCGTGTCGTCGGCGTAATTCAGCTCCGAGTTGTCCAGGCGCAGCAGCGGCGTCTCGTCGTAGTGCGCGAAGTAGTCCTGGTAGGCCCGCGCCAGGTCCGTCAGGTAGTCCGCGTCGAAGTCCCGCTCGAACTCACGCCCCCGGCGCCGGATGCGCTCGAGCAGCACCGGCAGCGGCGCATACAAGTAGATGACCACGTCGGGCTTGAGGATCTGCCGCTCGAGGGTCTGGTAGAGCTGCTCGTAGAGCGCCAGCTCCTGGTCGGCCAGGGTCAGCCGCGCGAAGATGCGATCTTTGAGCAGGTGGTAGTCGGCGATGAGGTTCGGCTGAAAAAGATCAGGCTGCACCAGCTCTTTTTGCTGGTTGAACCGGCTCATCAAGAAGAAGACCTGGGTCGCAAACGCGTAGCGATCCCGGTCCGTGTAGAAGCTCGCGAGGAAGGGGTTCTCCTCGACGACCTCCAGCACGCGCTTGGCGTTCAACCGCGCGGTGAGCCGCTCGACCAGCGTGGTCTTGCCGACGCCGATGGCGCCCTCGATGGCGACGTAGAGCGTGCGCCCCATCAGAGAAAGGGCTGAAGCTGGCGACGGAACTCCATGCCGTCGACCAGGTTGGTCAGGTAGTCCAGGTTCTCGCTGTCCCAGATCAGCACGGGGCTCGAGTCGTAGCGCGCCACCCAGGTCTCGTAGAGCGCGTTGAGGCGCTTGAGGTACGCCGTGGGAATCGCCTGCTCGCTGGGCCGCCCGCGCAGCTTGATCCGCTTGCGGATCGCCCGGACCGAGCAGCGCAGGTAGATCAGCAGATCCGGCGGCCGCAGCGCGGTCTTCATGCTCTCGTAGAGCTCGCAGTAGGTGCGGAAGTCCCGCTCGCTCATGTGTCCGGTGCGCGCCAGGTGGGTCGCGAAGATCTCGGCGTCCTCGTAGATCGATCGATCCAGCACGACCGTGCCGACGTGACCTTCGAGCGGGAGGTGGAGCCTG
>CAZNZH010000953.1:0-2176 GCA_964577445.1 uncultured Myxococcales bacterium | reverse complement strand
CCAAGAGCCGCTGGGCGACGTGGGTGACCTCGTGGGCGAGCAGCCCGCGGCCGTCCGCGCTGCTCGCGTCGTAGCGGTCGGGGTGAAGGTAGACGCGCCCCTGCTGCATCAGCCCGCGGGTGCCGGCGCCGGCCGTTCGGCGCCGCGCCTCCCCGTCGATGTAGACCTGGATCGCGCTCATCGGCACGCCCAAGCCCGCCGTCAGCCGCTCCAACAGGGTCTGTGTCGCCTGCCGCCGCGGCGCCAGCGCGTCGACGACTCCCGGGCTGCCCGTCGCCTCGCCGCCAAGGGCCGCCGCCCGTGCGTCGCCGCGCCCCAGCAGCGACGGCTCCCGCGACGCGGTCTGCACGATACGGTTCGCCGCCGCAGCACCGAACGCGTCGCAGAGCACGCCGTAGACGCCGTCGAGGCCGGCCTCGGTCAGCCGCCCGCTCGCCACCTGCTCATCGACCCAGGCCCCGACCTGCTCAGCGCTCGCCCCGTGCCGCTCCAGCAACGCACGGAGCTCCGCCGTCGCCTCGGTCCTCTGGCCGGGCCGACGTGTCGGCGCTCGGCCTCGCGAGCGCGGGTCGAGCCGGTGATCTGCGTGACGAGCCGGCGCGCGAGAGACCGCGCTGAACCCCTTCTCCGACGCGCCCGAGCGTCCCGACGTCGCACCCGCGAGAAGCCGCCTGCACCGCAAAGGCCACGTTAGCCGGCTTCCGTGCGGCCCGCAAGCCAAGCCGGCGCAAAAACCGTCTGGCAGCGGATTTGGCGTGGATCTGTGCAGGAGCCTGCGGCGTCAACTCAGCAGGCGATAGGCCAGCAATCCGAGCGCGATGAGCGCCATGGGAATCGCCGCCCAGGCGGCCTAGCGCTCGGAAGCCCACTGCCCGTCGTCGCCGAGGCGGACCGCGGTCAGCTCATCGGCCAGCACGGCCCAGCGCGTGCCATTTGCTGCACCGCACAGCACCGGCTCGAGGGACGCGTCGGTGAACTCCGGGCACTCGCGCCCGCGCTCCACGTCGATGTGGTAGTCGGCGCCATCGACGCCGAGGACGCGGAAGCGGTAAGCCCACCGCTCCGAGCGGCTCAGGCCGGTGCGCACCCGCTCGCGCTTCACCGACCGCTCCACACCGAGCAGCTCGCCGACCGTCGCGTGGCCGTCGCGCAAGAGGCGGAGATCGCCGAGGCCGATGGTGGCCGCGGCGTAGAGTGGAAACGCGCCCAGCACCGCGGCGAGCGCCCACCCCGTCGGGCTGCTGGCCAGACCGGCCACACAGAGGATGGTCCACGCGGCGAGGCCCCAGCCGTGTCCGTAGAGCAGGACCGTCAGGCGCACCGAGAGCGACAGGCGGCGCGGGGGGAGCCCGATGCGGCTGTAGCCCAGCGCCCGTGGCTTGGGCGGTGGGGGCGGCGACGCGGCGACGCTGGCCGCGACGTCCTGGTAAATCGCCAGCCCGCCCTCGTCGCCGGCGAGGCTGAGGCTGCCCTCGAAGTCCGTCGCCAGGCCCAGCTCGCCGCGCTGCTCGCCCAGGCCCTCTCGGGCGACGATGGCGGCCCGGAGCTGATCGCACTCGCCAGCGAACGCGGCCCCGGCCCCCTCGGCGCGGGCGGCCTCATAGAGCGGCCCGAGCGCGGCGCGAGTCCCGACGCCTCGCAGCGCGGCGACCACCCGCCCGCGCAGCCCCGGGTCGCCGCTGCGCAACAGGTGCAACAAGAGCGGCTCGCCGCCCGGGTGACCGACGCGGCGGATGGCCTCGACCACCGCGGCCTGGGTGGTGGGCTCCGCGGTGCGCGCCAGCGTCACCAAGATCGGCAAGAACACGGCGTGCCCCGGCTCGCCGACGTCGTCGAGCAGCACCCGGCGCTCCAGGCACGTCGACGCGCGGTAGATCGCCGCGAGCGCCGCGAGCGCCTCGGGCTCGCGGTGCTGCGCGAGCACCTTGTGGTGCAGCTCGCGGAGCCAGCCCAGGTCCGGCTTGAACTCGACCAACACGCCGGGGATCGACCGGAGCCCCCAGCGCCCCACCGACTCCGCCAGCAAGAGCCGCTCGACCACCGGGCATGTGTCGAGCAGCCCCGCGACGAACTCACAGCGGCGCGCGTCATCCGCATCGAGCGTGGTCGCCAGCACCGAGGTCGCCCGCTGGCGCAGCTCCGCCGGGCCCCGCTCCATGCACTCCCGCAGCAGCTC
>CAZNZH010000952.1:0-2177 GCA_964577445.1 uncultured Myxococcales bacterium | reverse complement strand
ACCCGGCGAGCGCGGGCGCGACGCTGACCTCGGACCAGCTCCGGGCCGCGTCGTGAGGTGGGCGCATCGGGGCTTGGCTTGCGCGCTCGGTGCGGCGATCGCGCTCGGCGCGGCGTGCGGTGACTCCACCTCGGGCGCGGGAGCCGACAGCCGCGACGCCGACAGCCACGACTCGGGGCCGGCCGAGGTCGCCGATTCATCAGGCGGCGACTCACTCCCCGACGCGTCGGGCTGCGCGCCGCCCGCGCCCGAGGCCGGCACCGTGCGGGCGCGCGCGCTGGCCTGCGCCGACGACCTGCCCCAGGGCCGCCACATCGCGGCGCTGCCCGGCGACCTCGTCTTGGAGAACGCCCTCGCGCGCTTCGTCGTGCGGGCGCAAACCGAGGGCTACGCGCTGGTCGGCCTCCCCGGCGGCCACCTCGTCGACGCCGTGCGGCTCAAAGGCGGCGTGCAGGTCGGCGGCGACGCGCTGCGCGAGCTGGCGGTCACCGCCGATTTCTGGATGCTCGCGCCCGACAGCACCCGCGTCGCCGACGACGGCGCCGACGGCACGGCGCGGGTCCGCGTGGAGGGGCATCTGACGGCGTTTCCGCTCGTGCAATCGGTGCTGCCCCTGCCGGAACCCGACGTCACGGTCGTTCACGAGTACGTGCTCAAACCGGACAGCCCCGTGCTGGAGATTCGGACGCTGCTGTCGCCTCGCGACCCGGGGCCGGGCCCGAGCGTCATCCTCGCAGACGTGTCGCTGTGGGGCGCAGACGTCAGGCTCTTCATCCCCGGGCTGGGCGCCGACGACCTGCCGACCTCCGCGTCGGGCGCCGTGTTGGGCCTCGCGCCCAGCCGCGCCGATGGGGCCACGCCCGCCTACGCCATCGCCACCGAGGCCCCGCGCGCGCTGGTCGACGCGTCGGGCATCAAGGCCTTTGTCTTCTCCGACACCCCCGTCCCCGAAGGCGGCAGCACGGTGATTCGCCGGTTCGCGGTCGGCGGGTTCGACGGCACGGACCTCGCGTCGGCCATGGCGGCGGTGGCGGCGGTCGACAGCCCGGCACCGCTGCGCGCACGCGGTGAGGTCGTCGGCGATTATCCCGGCCTCGAGGTCGAAGCGCTCGACGCGGCGGGCGCGCCGCTGACGATCTGCGCGGTCGCCGCGGGGCGCTTCGACTGCCCCGTCCCGGCGACCACGACCGCGCTGGTGGCGCGCTGGCGAGGCGACGGAAACGGCGACGTGTCCTTGCCTGGGCAGCGCGCCGGTGCGCCGGTCGTCCTGGCAGCCGAGGGCGACACCCTGGTCACCGCGAGCCCCGCCCGCCTCGCGCTCACGGTCCACGACCCGGACGGCGCCCCCGTCGCGTTTCGCCTGGACGCCCGGAGCGCCGCGCTGAGCGACCAGCGCACCTTCGTCGACGCCGACGGCGACGCGACCTTCCTGCTGCCGGCGGGCACCTGGGACCTCTACGTGCACCACGGCCCCCGCTGGTCTCGCCACACCGAGACGGTCACGGTCGCGCCAGGATCGACCGTTTTGGTAGACGCCACCTTGCAAAAAGTGGTCGCCGCGGAGGGCTGGGTCGCGGTGGACACACACGTCCACGCCGAGGACTCGACCGACAGCGAGGCCGCCCACACCCATCGCTTCGCCTCTGCGCTGGCCGAAGACCTCGGCGCCTACGTCGCCACCGACCACGACTTCGTCACCGACCCCGCGCCCTGGCTCGCCGACGCGGGGCTCAGCGAGCGCCTGACGGTCGAGCCGGGCGTCGAGGTCAGCACCACCAAGCTCGGCCACTTCAACGTCTGGCCGGTCGCGCGCGACCCGACGCGGGCCGGAAACGGCGCCCCGGACTGGGACGGCCTCGACGCCCCCGCGCTGCTCAAGCGCCTCCGAGCGGCGGCGGGCGAGGGGTTCGTCCAGCTCAACCACCCGCGCTTCGGCGGCGCCGCGTACTTCAACAGCATCGGCTTCGACGCCGCCACCGTGGACCGGGCGCTCCTGGACTTCGACGCGATGGAGCTGGTCAACGGCATCGGCCACAGCGACACGCCCCAGGTCATCGACGACTGGCTGGGCCTGCTCGGGCGCGGCATCCGCATCACCGGGACCGGCGCCAGCGACGTCCACGGCTCGGGCGAGCCCATGGGCCTGCCGGGGACCCTGGTGCGGCCGGGCCCCGACG
>CAZNZH010000951.1:0-2193 GCA_964577445.1 uncultured Myxococcales bacterium | reverse complement strand
GCCACGAAGGGGCCGGCGATCATGCCGATGAAGCTGCTGACGGACGACCCGTGGCTGGACGCGCTGACCCGCGTGGTCGACCGCGGGCGCACCATGGGCAAAGACGTGGTGGTGCACACGCACTTCGCGCACCCCAACGAGATCACCGGAATCAGCGAAGACGCGATGCAGCGCCTCTTTTCGCGCGGCATCACCATACGAAATCAGGCGGTCTTGCAAAACGGCGTCAACGACACGGCCGAGACCATGATCGAGCTGGGCCGCCGCCTGAGCTACATCAACGTTCACCCATACTACGTCTATATCCACGACCTCGTGAAGGGCACCGAGGACCTGCGAACGACGGTCGCGCGCGGCATCCGCATCGAGAAGCGCCTGCGGGGGGCGACCGCCGGCTTCAACACGCCTACGTTCGTGGTCGACGCGCCCGGCGGCGGCGGCAAGCGCGACGTCCACAGCTTCGAGCACTACGACCGCGAGACCGGGATCTCGGTCTACACGGCGCCCTCGGTCAAAGAGGGGCGGCTCTTCACCTACTTCGACCCCTTGGCCGAGCTGAGCCCGGCGATGCGGACGGCCTGGGGCGACCCGAAGATGCAGCACCAGATGGTGCACGATGCGCTGGCGACGGCGCGGCAGAAGATCATCTGAGAGATGGGGGCCGCGGGCCCTCCTCGGGCGGGTCGCTACTCGGGCGGATCGACGAGGCGCAGGCGCGGCCGGGCGGGCGGCGCCGGCGGCGGCGATAGGAGGCCGGGCAGCGTGAGGCCCTCGGACGGATCGTGGAACGCCGCGCGCTCGGCGGTGTGATCGCGGCGGGCCTCCAGCAGCTCGACCAGCTCGCCGTTGAGGCCCGCCAGCCAGGCCGCCAAGGCCTCCTCTTGCTCAGCCGGCACCCAGCCGACCAGGCGCTCGTCCGGTTCCCCGTCCTCGCCCAGGTCGGCCACATGCAGCACGGCCGCCAGCGACGGCGTGCCCAAGGGCGGCATCGCAAACGCCTCGCGGCGAAACCAGGAGGCGCGCGTCAGCAGGCCCGATTGCCCGCCCGTGCCGGTGAAGCGCGGCTGGGCTGAGTCGAGGACGAACCCGCCCAGCCGATGCCCGGACGGGCCCACGCGCACCCCGTCCAGACGCAGGCGCGCCGGGTCGATGAACGCGGCGATGAGGCGACCGAGCCGCTCGGCGTCGAGCTGAGGCACGTGGCGTGATCCGTGGCGGGGAGTGGGTCGGGGCCCGTCGGGCGGAAGAGTCCGACGACGCGAAGCCGGCCGCCCATATGTGTATGCTACCGGTTGAGCCCGCGATCCGTCCACGGCGCGGAATCGCGCGCAATCGTCACCTGTTCGATGCCCGGTCGCTTGAAGCCGCCCTTCCGCCTGTGGGTTACTGGCACGGTGAGTACTTGCGAAACCCATCCCGCTGAGCCCGCCATCGGCGCCTGCGCGCACTGTGGGCGCTTCATGTGCCGAGAGTGCAACCGCGGCAACGACGGCCGGATGATCTGCCCGATCTGCGCGGCCCTCGCCCGCAGCGGCAGCCCGTCTCGGCAGGGACCCTCGCTTTCGCCGCCGCAGCACCAGGGCGCGCTCAGCGTCCAGCCCCTGATCGCGGCTCCTCCCGCCCGGCTCGCCCAGAACCCGTTTTCGCCGCGCCCGAGCCAGACGCGCGCCCAGAAGCTCGCTTGGTTGCCCATCGCGGGCGGCCTCTGGGCGCTCATCCTCGGCACCAGCGGCTCGCTGGTCGCCGTCATCTGCGCCATTCCCCTCGGCGCCGCCTCGCTCTTCGCCGCCCGGCACCTGTGGAAAAGGCACAAGCTGGAGCGGCTTGAGCAGCGCGCCCTGAGCTTTTTCCGCGCCCTCACCCGAGATCACGTCACCAAGGACGAGGCCGTCAAAGACCACGGCCTCGATCCCCAGCAGGCCGAGCGCGTGCTGACCTGGCTCGTGGGCCAGGACCTCCTGGTCGCCGACTGGGCCGACCTGGATCGCCCCGTGATTTACAGGAGGCAGAGCTGATGAATTGCGGGCTGCACACCGAGATCGACGCCGTCGCCGCCTGCTGCGAGTGCGGCAACGGCGTCTGTTCGGTCTGTCGCAACAAGATGTTCGGCCGAAACTACTGCGACGTGTGCGCGGCCGGGCTCGAGCGGCAGATGAACGAGCCAAAGGCCCCGCCCGCGCAGCCGCTGCCGGT
>CAZNZH010000950.1:0-2214 GCA_964577445.1 uncultured Myxococcales bacterium | reverse complement strand
ACCACCCCGCGGGGCGAGCGGGTGGCCAAGCTGAGCGCCGACGTCGTGGTCACCCTGAGCAGCGACGCGACGGCGACCCTGGAGCTGTCCGGTTCGCGCTACATGGTGCACCTGGAGACCGGCGCGGTGGACCGCATGTAGCCTGCGGCGTGGTACCGTCGCGCGAAGCCGGCCGATCCCGTGGGGGAGCGGCCGGCTTTTCTACCGCAATGACCTGGGGATCTCGCGATGGCCGACGAGGAGCTCGTCGTCTACAGCAGCATCCAGCCGATGCTGGCCCATCTGGTGCTCTCGGCCCTTCGCAACGCGGGGGTCCCGGCGCGCTTGTCGGGCGAGCACCGCGCCGGGATGGGCGGGCTCATCGGGATGGACGACGCCATGGTGGAGGTGCGCGTGCCCCTGACCCATCGGTCGGAGGCCCAGGGCGTGCTCGCGCCGCTCTCCGCGCCCCACGCGGACGGAGGGCATCTGGCCCTCAGCGACAGCTTCGACGCCCTCGCGGGAGCCCTCGGCCTGAGCCCCGGCCCCGGCGCGCTCGCACGCCCGGAGCCGACCGCGTGCCCCCAGTGCGGCGCTGACTGGGAGCCCGGCTTCGAGCTGTGCTGGCAGTGCGAGGCGCCGCTTGACTGACGCCTCGGCCGCGCGCGCTGGCGAGGGAGGGACCAGGGCTCACGGCGCGACCTGGGGCCTCGGCGCGAGGCGAGCCTTGAGATTGGCCTCGAGGAACCGCTCGAGGAAGGCGTCGGGGCGGACGCGGATATGGGCCAGCACCGGCCACTCGTTCACTCGGTGGTGGTCGCTCATCTTGCCGTCCTCCGGGTACAGGGTCGCCACCAGCGGGACGCCCAGGGCATCTCGACGGTCCAGCACGAAGCCGGCCAGGGCCGGAAACTCCGAGGCGCGGCTGCCCGCCCAGAAGACGAGGTCGCCCGGCAGGAAGTGCACGAGGCGCTCCGGCGTGTCGTCGCGCACCGACAGCGACTCGCCGAACGCGCGCACGAAGCTGTAGAGGTTCGGCATGCGGCGGTGGTCGATGGAGGTGTCCGGCGCGGTGCGCTCCCACAGATGCAGCGGGTAGCGCTTGGGGTGGTTGAGGCGATCGATGTGGATGAGCTGCTGGAGATCGACCCCCGTGTCCCGAATGCAGCGCACCACCAGGTCGGGGGCGCTGCCGAGGTGCTCGGGGATGTCGCCCCACGGGAAGCGCAGCGGCTGATACGCCGTCGACAGCTTCACCCCGCGGGCGACCTGGGCCTCAGCGCAGGCGACCAGCACCCGCTGCGCGCCCTCCATCGGCGGCGGCCAGTCCGGCAGGGAGGCCTCCCCGTCCACGGTCTCGCGGCGATCGCCGACGAGGACGCGCTGAAGCTGGTGGTGGAAGGCGCGCTCGGTCTTGAGCCAGTCGCGGGGATCGTCGAAGAGCGGGTTGAAGACGTCGTACCAGAGCCACGCGACGCCGACGAGCCCGGCGATGACGAGCACGGCGGTGAGCAGCGGGCGGCTGCGGCGACGGCGCGGCGGGCCCGCCGCGTAGATGGGGATGCCGAGGTTCAGCCCGCCCATCAGGTGGCCCTCGGTGACTCGGCGTCGTTCGCTGGTGTGGACCGCATCGCCGGCGATGCTTAGCACTGCCGGCGCAGCACGGGCAACGATGACAGCGGGTTCATCTCGGCGCGCCTCCGTGGTAGGTCGCGTCTCCCAAGGAGGCGGCGGATGCAGGACAGGCGGCCCATGGCGGTGGTCGGGCTCACGGGCGGAATCGCGTCGGGCAAGAGCACGGTGGCCCAGCGCTTCGCCGAGCGAGGCGTGCCGGTGGTGGACGCCGACGCCATCGCCCGGGAGGTGGTCGAGCCCGGCGAACCCGCGCTCGAAGCGATCCGCCGCGGGTTTGGCGAGGCGGTGTTGCTGCCCGACGGTCGCCTCGACCGCGCGGCCATGGGGGCCCTGATCTTCTCGGACGCTGCGGCGCGCACACGGCTTGAGTCCATTGTCCATCCAGCGATGATGGCGAGAATCGCCGCTCGGCTTGTCGCGTTGCAGCGGGCGGGCACGCCGTGGGTGATCTACGAAGCGGCCCTCATCATCGAGCGCGGCCTCGCGCCGGGGATGGCGGCGTTGGTCGCCGTGGTCAGCGAGCCCGAGACCCAGGTCTCCCGCCTGATGGCGCGAGACGGCCTGAACGAGGAGCAGGCGCGCCAACGCCTCGCCGCCCAG
>CAZNZH010000949.1:0-2218 GCA_964577445.1 uncultured Myxococcales bacterium | reverse complement strand
CGGCGGCCTCGCCACCCGGGTCGAGACCCCCTTCGAGTGGGACGACCTCGTCTTGCCCGAGGTGCCACGCGAGCAGCTCCGCGAGATCCTGGCCTCCGGTCAGCACCGCGCCCAGGTGATGGACCAGTGGGGTTTCGGCGAGAAATACCCTTACGGATCGGGGCTCTCCGTCCTCTTCTCCGGGCCGTCGGGGACCGGCAAGACCATGGCGGCGTCGATCATCGCGCGCGGGCTGGGCCGGCCGCTGTACCGCGTGGATCTCTCGCAGATCTTCGACCGCTACGTCGGCGAGACCGAGAAAAACCTCTCGCGCATCTTCGAGGGCGCCCGCGCGGGCCACGTCGTCATCTTATTCGACGAGGCGGACTCGCTCTTCTCCAAGCGCACCGAGGTCAAGTCGTCCAACGATCGCTACGCCAACCTCGAGGTCAACTACCTGCTGCAGCGCATCGAGAACCACCAGGGCATGGTCATCTTGACCACCAACCTGGAGTCGAGCCTCGACGAGGCGTTTCGGCGGCGCATGCGCTTCACCGTGAAGTTCCCCGAGCCTGACGCGGAGATGCGCGAGGCCCTGTGGCGCTCGATGCTGCCCGAGGGCGCCAACGTCGCCGACGACGTGGACTGGGGCGAGCTGGCCGAGCTCTTCGAGGTGCCGGGCGGCGGCATCAAGAACGCCGTGCTGCGGGCGGCGTTTTTGGCGGCCGCCGACGGCAGCGCGATGGACATGGACCACTTCGTGCGGGCGGCGACGGCCGAGTGCGCGGCGCTCGGCAAGCTGGTCCGCGGGCGCTCGTGGTAAGTTCAGAGAGCCGCTGCGAGTAGGAGGTCCGCGTGTCCTGGTTCGACGTCAAGACGATGACCTGCCCGAGCTGCCACCGAGAGTTCGAGGGCGGCACCGCTGAGACCATCAACGTCACCCGGATGCCCTGGGCGCGCGAGCAGATCCTGGCGGGTCACTTTCACCGCGTCCAGTGCACCCACTGCCACGCCGAGCACCACGTCGACCGCGGCTTCCTCTACACCGACTTCACGCGCAACCACTTCGTCCTGGTGCACGCCAACACGTCGCTGGGCGACTGGCCACGGCTCGAGGAGACGACGTCGAAGGTGTTCAGCGACGTGACCCACCACGCGCCCCCGCTGGTGCAGCA
The DNA here is from genome assembly GCA_964577445.1 of uncultured Myxococcales bacterium. Lineage (GTDB taxonomy): Bacteria > Myxococcota_A > UBA9042 > PHBI01 > JACKFB01 > JACKFB01. Next base: position 1,064 of record CAZNZH010000949.1, on the reverse strand, counting down.
GATGGCGACCCTGTTCGTGGTGCGGGCCGTCTTCGGGCTCAAAGATCTCGAAGACAAGCTGCGCCTGTGGGACGCGGGGCTGGACGACCGGGTGGTCGAGTTGATCAAGCTGGAGCTGATGGTCTCGACGCCGGAGCTGGCCAGGCGCGCCGACCTGCGGCTCAGCGTCCAGGCGGTCGCCGAGTCCGAAGACCGGCTCGAGATCGAGGCCTGGAGCCACGACGGCAGCCAGCCCTCGGTGATTTACGGCGCCGCGCTCGACCGCTACCGCGAGCTCGAGGCCCGCCGCCCGCAGCTCGAAGACCAGTACCCGGGGCTCTTTTTCAAACCCTTTGCGTCCTTTCGTCGCCTCGCGCGCGAGGTCGTCGGAGGGTGAGAGCGCCCGCTGCCCGAGGAGGACGCGCCATGAAGTCTTGGATGCTCCCGCCCGCCTTGTCGGCCTGCGTGCTGCTGACCGTCACCTGCCACGCGAGCCCGCCGGCCACCCGGGCCGCGACGCCGCCCGCACCTGTCGCCGCACCCGCGCCCGCCACGCCTCCGCGCGACCAGAGCACCGCGGTCAAAGACGCCGAAAAGCGCGTCCGCGCCTACCTGGCGACCGAGGCAGCCGGGCGCACCGTCAACGCCGAGGTTCAGGACGGCCCGGCCGGCACGAAGGTCGTCCGCGCGATGATCGACGGCGCCTACCCCGGCTCCGGCGTGCGCGCCGCGCTGGTCAGCGCCGACGCCAAGGTCTACGGGCCCCGCTCGCCCGCCGGCCTCGCCGACTGGGTGCGCGCCCAGGGCTGGCTGAGCTCGGCACCCGCCGCCGCCGACCTGCTCCGGGTCAGCGACGTGCTGCTCTTCGATGGGCTCTTGGCCACGCCGCCCGACCCAAAGCCCACCGTCTCGCGGGCAGCCGGCGCGCTTCAGCTCGACTTCGCGCGCGTCGTCTTCCCGAGTCAGGCCCGCGAGGCCGTCCGCGTGACCATCGGCCCCGCCGGCCCCGCGACCCTGACCATCGCCGGAAAGCCGGTCACCGTGGGCATCTCAGCGGCTGAAGACCTCGAAGCCGCCCTCGCGTC
>CAZNZH010000948.1:0-2226 GCA_964577445.1 uncultured Myxococcales bacterium | reverse complement strand
CGTTTTTCCAATGGCGCGGCGTCTCCGAGGCCGCCCTCCTCGCCCGCGACGGCGCCCTGGTCCGCTGGCTGTGGCGCCGCTGGTCGCCCGGCTTCGACACCGCCGACCCGCACCTGCGCGACGTCATCGACGCCCTCGGCCGCCCCGGCGTCGCCACCGCCGCCCTCTCGTACTACCGCGCGCTGACCAACCCCGCCTCGCCCGCCACCCGCGCGAGCTGGCGCCTCCTCACCGCCCCCACCCCGGTCCCCGCCCTCGCCATCGCCGGCGCCCGCGACGGCTGCCTGCGCGCGGACCTGCTCCAGCGCGCCGTCGACCTCCGCGACTTCCCCGCCGGCATCCGCACCGTCACCGTCCCCGACGCCGGCCACTTCATGCACCTCGAACAGCCAGACGCCATCAACGAGATCCTCAGGGATTGGTTGGCCGCCTCGAGGTAGTCGGCTTGTCATCGCGCCCCGCCCGTGCGAATCCACGGACTCCCATGACTGCCCCCCCACCCCCAGCGCCCGCCGGCCGCGCCCTCGAAGCTGCGCGCGCCGCCTCGTCGCTCGCCCTCGCCAGCGTGCTGGTCGCCCTGGCCGCGTCGGGCCTCTCCGTCTTCCTCGGCCACCAAGCCGCGCCCGCCCGCCGCATCGAGGAGATCGCCCGCGAGCTCCACCGCGACCCGCTGTTGGCCCTCGGCACCTACCACGCCCTGCTCCCGGCCCTCGTCGCGCTCGCCCTCGCCGCGCTCCTCCTCGCCGCCCTCGCCCCCGCCCCGGCCTCCGCACTCGCCCGCCCGCCCTGGCCCGCCCGCCTCCGCGCCGCCGCCTGGACCCTCCTCCCGTTCGCCCTCCTCCCCGCCGCGCTCTGGTACGACGAGGCGTCCGGCCGCGCCATCATCGCCGCCGCCCTGGTCGGCCTCTCCGCCTATCTCGCCGCCACCAGCCTCGCCCGCCCCGGCGCCCACCCCGCGCCCATCTCGCCTCGCGCCGCCCGCCTCGCCGCCGCCACCCTCGCCGCCGCCACGGGCCTCTTCCTCTTCGCCGTCGCCTACCAACGCCACCGCGCCCACTGGTCCAGCCTCATCGATCTCGGCCTCTTCTACGAGCTCTACGACAACCCCGAAGGCCGCCTCCTCTACAGCCCCACCCTCGGCATGAGCTTCCTCGGCGAGCACTTCTCCCCCATCCTCGCCCTGCTCTGGCCCATCGTCGCCCTCGCCCGCACGCCGGTCGCCCTCCTCGCCATCCAAGCCGCCACCATCGCCGCCGGCGCCTACCTCCTCTACGAGCTCGCCGCCCGCCGCACCAAGAGCCACGCCCTCGGCCTCGCGCTGCTCCTCGCCTACGCGCTGTGCCCCTTCGTCCAGCGCGCCGCCTTCTACGACTTCCACCTCGACATGCTCGAGCCCCCGCTCATCTTCGGCTTCGCCCTCGCCTGCATCTCCCAGCACCGCCGCCGCCACCTCTGGATGTGGCTCTGCGCGGTCCTGCTCTGGGCCACCAAAGAGGACACCTTCATCTACACGTCGGTCATGGCCACGGTCTTCCTCATCGCCGAGGGCCGCCGCCGCGAGGGCATCGCCATCATCGCCGCCGGCCTCGTCGCCGGCGCCATCGTGCTCTCCCAGGTCCTCCCAGCGCTCCGTGCCCCCTACGACCCCGCCTACTTCTCCACGGTGGGCGTCGCCGAGGGCTACGCGTTCGGCGGCCGCTACTCGAACCTCGGCCAGACCCCCGCCGACGCGCTCCGGCTCCTGCTCCTCAACCCCTTCGGCTGGCTCAGCGACGTGCTCAGCGGCGCCGGCCTCTCCTCGGTGCTCGCCCTCGCCCTCGTCTTCGGCCCGACCACGCTCACCGCCCGCTGGCGCGCCGTCCTCATCATCCCGGCCTTCGAGATGCTGCTCGGCGAGCGGATGCGCGCCTTCCCGTTCTACTACGGCGCCGTCGTCATGCCCTTCGCCGCGCTGACCGCCATCGAGGGCGCCCGCGAGCTCGCCCTTCGCCGCGAACGCCCCCCCGGCTCGCCCGAACCCGACACCTTCCTCGACTTCATCGCCCGCCGCACCACGAGCTCACGCCTCGCCATCGGCCTGCTCGCCGGCAGCGCCGCCCTGTGGAGCTTCCACCCCGCCAGCGCGCTATCCAACCACAGCGACCACGGCTTTCTCCGCACCGAGCACCAGGTCCGCGCCGAGGCCCTCCTCGACGCCCTGCCCCCCGGCGCCCCGGTCGCCGCCAC
>CAZNZH010000947.1:0-2230 GCA_964577445.1 uncultured Myxococcales bacterium | reverse complement strand
GGCCCGAACATCGGCCTCATCGCCTCGCTGGCGACCTACGCCCGTGTCAACCGGCTCGGCTTCATCGAGACGCCCTACCGCAAGGTGGAAGGCGAGATCGTGACCGGCTCGGTGCGCTACTACTCGGCGCTCGAGGAAGAGAACCATACCATCGCCCAGGCCAACGCGGTCCTCGATGATAACGGGCACTTCGCAGACGAGCTCGTGGCGTCGCGAGAGCACGGCGAGTTCCAGATGGTGCCGCGCGAAAACGTCACGCTGATGGACGTGAGCCCGAACCAGATGGTGAGCGTCGCGGCGTCGCTGATCCCGTTTCTTCAGAACGACGACGCCAACCGCGCGCTCATGGGCTCCAACATGATGCGGCAGGCCGTTCCGCTGCTGCGGACCTCAGCGCCGCTGGTCGGCACGGGCCTCGAGCCCATCGTCGCGGCGGACTCCGGCGTGACCGTGGTCGCGCGCAACGACGGCACGGTCGAGTCGGTGGACGCCGGCCGCATCGTCATCAAGCCCGACGCGCTCGACACGGACATCCACACCAAGCCCGACATCTACAACCTGGTGAAGTACCAGCGTTCCAACCAGAACACCTGCATCAACCAGAAGCCCATCGTGAAGCAGGGCGACCGGGTGAAGGCCGGTGATGTGGTGGCCGACGGCCCCGCGACCGAGTACGGCGAGCTCGCGCTGGGCCGGAACATGGTCGTGGCCTTCATGCCTTGGGGCGGCTACAACTTCGAGGACTCGATCCTCATCAGCGAGTCGGTGGTCAAAGACGACGTGTTCACCTCGATCCACATCGAGGAGTTCGAGTGCACAGCGCGCGACACCAAGCTCGGCAAAGAGGAGATCACCTGCGACATCCCGAACGTCGGCGAGGAGGCCATGGCCCACCTCGACGAGTCGGGCATCGTCAGCATCGGCGCCGAGGTCAAGACCGGCGACATCCTCGTCGGCAAGATCACGCCGAAGGGTGAGACGCAGCTCTCGCCGGAAGAGAAGCTGCTGCGCGCCATCTTCGGCGAGAAGGCCGGGGACGTCCGCGACACCTCGCTGCGGGTACCGCCCGGTGTGAAGGGCACGGTCATCGACGCGCGCGTCTTCTCGCGCAAGGGCGTCGACAAGGACACCCGCTCGCAGGCGATTGAGGACACCGAGGAGGCCAAGCTCCGCAAGGACATGGCCGACGAGCTGAAGATCATGCGCCGCGCGGCCTACGGTCGTATCGCGCGCTTGCTGGACGGCCAGACCACGGCCGCCAAGCTCATCGCCGACGACGGCAAGGTGTTGCTAGGTAAGGGCGTACGCCTGAGCCAAGAGCAACTCGAGGCGGTGCCGCAGAAGTACTGGCGCAACATCGAGGTCGAGGCCGGCTCCGAGATCCCCGCCACGGTCGAGCGCATCGCGGTCGACGTGGAGGCGTCCTGCGAGCAGGTCGAGGTCCACTTCGAAGAGAAGATCAAGCGCCTGAAGAAGGGCGACGAGCTTCCGCCCGGCGTCATCAAGATGGTCAAGGTCTACCTGGCCATCAAGCGCAAGCTGCAGGTGGGCGACAAGATGGCCGGCCGCCACGGCAACAAGGGCGTCATCAGCCGCATCTTGCCCGAGGAAGATCTGCCCTACCTGCCTGACGGCACGCCCGTGGACGTCGTGCTGAACCCGCTCGGCGTGCCTAGCCGCATGAACGTGGGCCAGATTCTCGAGACCCACCTCGGCTGGGCGGCCCGCGGCATCGGCGAGGCCATCGCCCTGATGGCCGAAAAGGCCGCCGCGCCCAAGGCGATTCGCCAGCGCATCCTCGACATCTACGACGACAGCGTGTCCAAGGCGACGGTCGAGTCGCTGTCCGACGAGGACGTCCTCCGGCTCGCCAAGATGCTGGGGCGCGGCGTCCACGTCGCGAACCCGGTGTTCGACGGCGCGTTTGAAGCCGAGATTCGCGACCTGCTGGTCAAGGCGGGCAGCCGCCGCTCCGGTCAGACCGTGCTCTTCGACGGACGCACCGGCGAGGCCTTCGACGAGGACGTCACCGTCGGAGTGATGTACGTGCTGAAGCTCCATCACCTCGTGGATGACAAGATCCACGCCCGGAGCATCGGGCCGTACTCCCTCGTGACACAGCAGCCCCTGGGCGGTAAGGCCCAGTTCGGCGGCCAGCGCCTGGGCGAGATGGAGGTCTGGGCGATGGAGGCCTACGGCGCGGCGTACGCGCTGCAGGAGTTCCTGACGG
>CAZNZH010000946.1:0-2236 GCA_964577445.1 uncultured Myxococcales bacterium | reverse complement strand
CCCTCGAGCTGGCCAGCGCCCGCGGCGCGCGGTTTTTGCAGGCCTCGACCAGCGAGGTCTACGGCGACCCCGAGGTCCACCCCCAGCCGGAGACCTACGCCGGAAACGTCAACCCCGTCGGCCCGCGCGCGGTCTACGACGAGGCCAAACGCTACGCCGAGGCCCTGACGGCCACCTACCGCCGCCTGGGCCGCGCCGACACGCGCATCGTCCGCATCTTCAACACCTACGGCCCCCGAATGCGCCTGGGCGACGGCCGCGTCATCCCCACCTTCGCCGCCGCCGCCCTCCGCGGCGAGCCGCTGCCGATCTACGGAGGAGGCAGTCAAACCCGGTCCTTTTGCCACGTCGACGACATGGTCCGGGGCCTGCTGCTGGCGCTGGCCGCCGACCGCCCCGGCCCCATCAACCTCGGTAACCCCGAGGAGGTCACCATCGCCGAGCTGGCCGCGCTGTGCCTGGCGATCTACGGCGACGGCCGCGCCCACCTCGCCCACCGCCCGCTGCCGGCCGACGACCCGCGTAGGCGCTGCCCCGACATCACCCTGGCCCGCGCCGCGCTGGGCTTTGAACCCGCCATCGACCTCGCCACGGGCCTGCGCCGCTGCGAGCCCTACTTCCGCGACGCCGTCGCGCGTTCGATCACTCGTCGACGAAGGGATTGACGACGGCGACGCCGGCGCGGGCGATGTCCTTGACGTTCCGCGTGGCGACGGTCAGGCCGTGGACCAGGGCCGTGGCGGCGATGAGGCCGTCGCTCACCGGAATCGCGTCGGGGACGCCAAGCCCGGCCCAGCGGTCTGCGACGGGCCCATCGACCGGCAGCACGCGGTGCTCAAAGCGGGCGACGAGACCGTCGATCCAGGCCGTGATGGCCACGCCAGCGACGGGATCGCGGCGAGCGCGAAGATGCGCCCCGTGGCGAAGCTCCCCGATCACTATGACGCTGAGGAAGAGCGTCGCGCCGTCGCAGGCTTCGAACCAACGGGCGACGCTGGGGTCGCAGCGTTCGCCCTTTCGGAGCTCGGAGAGCACGTTCGAATCGAGTAGGTGTCCGTTCAAAATTCCACATCTCGCGGGAAGTCCCGCTGCCGCTCAAAGTCGGAGTCTTCGCCGACGTCCGGCATCGTGAGCAGGTAGGCCTTGAACGCCGCGCCGTCCTCCTCGTCGCGCAGCGCCTCCTCGAGGATCAAGCGGTGCTCGGCCTCGGCGGAGCGGCCGTGGCGGGCGGCCCGGAGCTTCAGTGCCGTCACGACGTCGGGGCTGAGTTTACGCACTACGAGCTGAGCCATGATGACCTCCCGGGTTGGTTCTCACCGAATGCTATCATCGATTGCATTGGAGGCAAGCCCGCGGTCTCTCGGACCGCGACCGCAGGCTCCGTGTTCGTAGCGCTTGAGGCCCGGTCGTGTGTAGTCTCTGGCGGGTACACCGCTCCCACCCGCGCTTGGGCCACGCCCGCGCCGGTGGGGCCCTGATCGGACGACCAGCACCACCCGATGAGCAACGAACACGGCGACAGCAAGGTGACCGGCGGGCGTGATTTCCCGCCCGAACGCATCCGCAACTTCTGCATCATCGCCCACATCGATCACGGCAAATCGACGCTGGCCGACCGGCTGCTCGAGGTGACCGGCACGGTCGGCGACCGCGACAAGAAGGCGCAGTTCCTCGACAAGATGGAGCTCGAGCGCGAGCGCGGCATCACCATCAAGAGCCAGAGCGCGCGGCTGGTCTACCGGGCCCACGACGGGCTGACCTACCAGCTCAACCTCATCGACACGCCCGGGCACGTCGACTTCACCTACGAGGTGTCGCGCAGCCTCAAGGCCTGTGAGGGCGCGCTGCTGGTGGTCGACGCGTCCCAGGGGGTGGAGGCGCAGACCCTCGCCAACGTGTACCTGGCGCTTGAGGAGAACCTCGAGCTCATCGTCGTGCTCAACAAGATCGACCTGCCCGCCGCCGACGTGGATCGCGTCAGCCAGGAGATCGAGGACAGCATCGGCCTGGACACGACCCAGGCTTGCCACGTCTCGGCGAAGTCCGGCCTGGGCGTCCCCGAGGTGCTCGAGGCCATCGTCACCCGCCTGCCGCCGCCGCGCGGGCTGCGCGACTCGCCAGCACGCGCCTTGGTTTTTGATAGCTGGTACGACGCCTACCGCGGCGTGGTCGTGATGATGCGGCTCATGGACGGGTCGCTGAAGATGGGCACGCGCATCAGGATGATGGCGACGGG
>CAZNZH010000945.1:0-2240 GCA_964577445.1 uncultured Myxococcales bacterium | reverse complement strand
GCGGGCTGCGCGAAGGCGGACGGGCACGGACACGAAGAGCGCGGGCGCGAGGAGGCGGCGGGGGCGACCGCGAAACGGGCGGAGCACGCTGCGGAAGCTGGCGAGGCCGGACACGACGACCACGAGGAGGGCGTCGTCGAGCTCAGCGCCGAAGCCGCAAAGCAGGCGAAGATCCAGGCGGCGCCTGTCGAGAAGCGGGCGGTCCCCTTCGTGCTGCGCACCACCGCGCGGGTGGACTTCGACGAGCGGCGGCTGGCCCACGTCAGCCCGCGCATCACCGGCCGGGTCGCGCGCGTCGACGCCGAGCTGGGCGACGCGGCGACGGCCGGCCAGGTGCTGGCAGCCCTCGACAGCATCGAGCTGGGCGAGGCCAAGGCGGACTACATGGGCGCCCGCGCGCAGGAGTCCCTGGCGCGCAAGACCCACCGGCGCGAGCAGCGGCTGCTCAAGGAGAAGATCGCGTCGGAGCAGGCGGCGCTCGAGGCTCGGGCCGCCCACGAGAAGGCCCTGGCGCATCTGCGCTCGGCCGAGGAGAAGCTGCGGCTGTTGGGGTTGACCAAGCCCGAGATCAGCGGCGTCCGCTATGGCGACCCGCAGGCGGCGACCTACCAGCTCCGCGCGCCCATCGACGGGCGCATCGTGGAAAAACACCTCGTCGTGGGCGAGCTGATCACGCCGGCTGACAAGGTCTTCACGGTCGCCGACCTGAGCCACCTGTGGATTTGGATAGACGTCTACGAGCGCGACCTCGCCCGCGTGCACCCCGACGACACCGCGGTGGTCACGACCGAGGCGTGGCCTGGGAAATCCTTCGTCGGGCACGTCGCGTACATCAGCGACAGCGTGGACCCTAGCAGCCGGGCGGCCCGCGCCCGCATCGACATCGCGAACACCGACGGCAAGCTCAAGCCCGGCATGTTCGCCGAGGTCGTGCTGACCGACCCGCACAGCCTGGATGAGGCGCGCCTGGGCCTGGCCGTGCCGCCGTCCGCCGTGCTCCGCGAGGGCGACGGGTTCGTGGCCTTCGTCAAAGAGGGGGAGCGGCGCTACGAGCGGCGGGCGCTGCGAATCGGGGCGCGCACCCCCGATCTCGTCGAGATCCTCGAAGGGCTGAGCGAGGGCGAGCAGGTCGTCGTCGAGGGCGCCTTCATCCTGAAATCCGAGGTCGCCAAAGAAGAGATGGGCGGCGGGCACAGCCATTGATTTGGCCGGGGGTTTCGGATGATTCGCCGCATCGTTGATCTCTCGCTCGACAACCCGGTGCTGGTGGTCATGGGCTGGCTGCTGGCGGTCGCGGTCGGCGTGCGCTCGCTGAGCGTGCTGCCCATCGACGCAGTGCCGGACGTGACGAACGTGCAGGTGCAGGTGCTGACAAACAGCCCCGGCCTGGCCCCCGAAGAGGTCGAGAAGTTCATCACCTTCCCGGTGGAGACCGCCATGAGCGGGCTGCCGAGCGTGGAGGAGATCCGCTCGGTCTCGAAGTTCGGGCTGTCGGTGGTGACGGTCGTGTTCGACGAGGGTTCGGACATCTACTGGGCGCGGCAGCTCGTCGGCGAGCGGCTGGTGGCGGCGCGCGACAGCATCCCGGCCGGCTACGGCGAGCCGGAGATGGGGCCGATCTCGTCGGGGCTGGGCGAGATCTACCAGTTTGAGGTGCGCGGCGAGCCGATGTGCGCGGAGGGCGCGGCCGACACCGACGACTGCTACACGCCGATGGAGCTGCGGACCATCCTCGACTGGAACGTGAACTACCAGTTGCGCTCGGTGCCCGGGATCGTCGAGGTGAACTCGTTCGGCGGCGAGCTGAAGACCTATCAGGTCACCGTGGACCCGAACCGGCTGGTGGCCTACGGGCTGACGACCGGCGACGTGCTCGAGGCGCTGGCGCACAACAACCGCAACGTCGGCGGCGGCTACATCGAGCACCAGGGCGAGCAGTATCTCGTGCGCGGCGAGGGGCTGATCGAGAAGCTCGACGACCTCGGCAGCGTCGTGCTGAGCGCGGATCATGTGGGGACGCCGGTCTTCGTGCGCGACATCGGCACGGTCGAGTTCGCGCCGATGATCCGCCAGGGCGCGGTGACACGCGACGGGCGCGGCGAGGCGGTGGTGGGCATCGTGATGATGCTCATCGACGAGAACGCGCGCGTGGTCGTCGACGCGGTGACCGAGAAGATCGCCCAGGTCGCCAAGACGCTGCCCGCGGGCGTCACCATCGAGACCTTCTACGACCGGACCGT
>CAZNZH010000944.1:0-2240 GCA_964577445.1 uncultured Myxococcales bacterium | reverse complement strand
AGATCGGCTCGCCGAAGAGGTCGTCGATCCAGGTGAACGTGTCCCAGAACGCGTCCTCGGCGGTCTGAAACGCGAGCACGGTGCTGGTCTCCTCGTGGTACCAGTAGCCCTCGAGATCGCTGGCGGTGACGCTGCGGGGGGCGATGGATGCGCCCTCCCCAGGGTCGCCGCCGCAGGCCGCGAGGCTCACGGTCAGAAGCGGCGCGAGCAGCGCGTGGGAGAGTCGGAGATGCCGTCGGGGTGCGGTGTCGCGCGTGATGTTTCGCATGGAGGGGACGCTATTCGGTCGGCCCCACCCTGTCGACCTCATTGTTCGATGAGGGGGTTGACAAGCATGCGTTGCATGACGTAAAGCATGCGCGTCATGTCGTCATCGCCACCAAGCCCAGTCCGACAGCGCCGCGAGTCCCGCGGGATGTCGCAGGTCGCTCTCGCGGCCGCCGCCCGGCTGACGAGGCAGAGCATCGGCGCCATCGAAGCCGGGCGGGCGGTCCCCTCTGTCGACGTCGCGCTTCGGCTCGCCGGTGTGCTCGACTGCTCGGTGGAGGACCTGTTTGGCCGCGCGGACGGTCAAGCGACCCTTCGCGCCGAACCCGCGGGTGTACCGACGCCCGGACGGGTGGCGCTCGCACACGTAGGCGGCCGCTGGATAAGCTACGCGCCACGCGGTCGCGGCATCGGCGTGAGCGCCGACGGTCTCGCCCACGACGGTGACGCCAGCGGCGTCGCCGTCGAACCGCTGCGCTCGCCTGCGGACATCCGAGAGAACGTCGTCGTCATGGGGTGCGCCATGGCGCTGGGGCTGCTCGCGGATCGCCTCAATTCACGCCCCGGACCGGGGCGCTTGCTCTGGCTGCCCGCCTCCAGCACCGAGGCGCTCGATGGGCTCGCGAAACGCCACACGCACGTCGCTGGGGTGCACCTGGTCGATACGCGGTCTGGGGAGTCGAATCTGGTGGATGTCCGGCGGCACGCCGTGACCGAGCCGCTGGTGCTCGTCACCCTGGCCCGCTGGGAGGCCGGCCTCGTGGTCGCCGCGGGCAATCCGAAGGGGCTCCACGGGTCCGCGGACCTCGGGCGCCCGGGGCTGCGAGTGGTCTCGCGGGAGGCCGGCTCCGGAGCGCGGAGGCTCCTCGACCGCGAGCTCCATGCCGCCGGGCTCCCCGACGCGCTGGTGACGCAATCTCAACTTCAGGCGACCGGACACATCGAGGTGGCGCAGGCCATCGCCATCGGCGCTGGCGACGTCGGCGTCGCAACCCGCGACGTCGCGATCGCGTTCGGCCTGGACTTCATCGCCCTCGCCGAAGAGCGCTACGACCTCGTGGTCCCGCTCGCCTCCATGGAGGACATGCGGATCCAGCGGCTCTTCGACGTGATGACCTCGCGCGCGACGCGCCGAGAGCTTGAATCGCTTGGCTACGACGTTCGGACAAGCGGCGATCGGGTCGCAGAGTTGTCCGCCGCATAAACCGAAGGGGTTGATCGACAATGTATCTGCAAATTCGCCATGTTGTCGCCGTCGCCGTCGCCGGCGCGCTCGTTTCGCTGCTCGCCGGTTGCGGCGACGACCAGCCGGGCTCACCCCAGGCCGGCGTCGAGCGCGGGCCGAAGGTCGTGAGCATCGACGGCGACCCCAACGGGCTGTGGTGGGACGACGCCGAGCAGGTGCTCTACGTCGCCGACGACAGCGGCGACCGCATCTTGCGGTGGACGGATGCGGGCGGGTTCGCGCTACAACAGGATCTCACCGCGGGGCCTGCGGAGGGCGCGGGGCTGGGTCAGTTGGTCCGGACGGCGGATGGCACGTTGGTCATCACCCGGTTCGGCCACGGCACCGCGGGGGCGGTCGTGTTCGTCCCCCCCTCGAGCGCCGCCCAGGACGTCCCCGGGCTGGCGGTCGAGCGTCGCCGCGTCGGCCTCACCGTGGCCGCCGATGGACAGCTCTACGACTCTTGGTTCGTCCGCCAGGCGAGCGGCGAGCGCGTCGGCGCGGTGGGCGCGCTCTCCCTCGCTGGCACCGAGCGCGAGATCATCACCGGTCTCAAAAAGCCCGTGGGCGTTCTGGCGGTCGGGGACAGCCTGTATGTGTCCGACCAGGATCTCGGTCAGATCCTGAAGGCGCCCCTGTCCGATCCCGCCGAATACACAGTGCTCGCCTCTGTGCCCGCCCCGGACCTGATCGCCGCCGGGAGCGGAGGCGGCGACCTCTACCGCATCGAGCCCAATGGGGACGCCTC
>CAZNZH010000943.1:0-2247 GCA_964577445.1 uncultured Myxococcales bacterium | reverse complement strand
CCGTCCTCGTGAGCGGGACCCGGTCTAACGCGATCGCGGGCTGGCACGGCTCGGTCCGCATCAGTTGGGTGCCTCCGCCGGCGCGATCTCCGGCTTGAAGGTGATCGCGACGTTCTGCGTTTGCCCGTCGTACTCGACGGATGCGATCACGACGTGGAGGAACTCGGCGCGCTCGGACTGCGTCATCGCGTCCCAGACCCCGTCGAAGGCCTCCACCGCTCCGGCCACCTCGTCCTCGTCGATGAGGCGTTCGGCGTCCGCGGCCACCTGCGCGGAGACCGCCGACAGCGTCCGCCGCACCCGCTCGACCTCGCGGCGCGTGGCGGCCGTCGGCTCCTCGCTCGAGAGCCTTTCGAGCACACCGCGCAGCCGCGTCTGCTCGGCGAGGCGGTTCCCGGCGGCCTCGCGGAGCAGGTCGATCGCCCGGTCAACGACAACCGTCATCTGCGGGGAGTCGGCCAGCAGAGCCTTGACCTGCTCGAGCACGAACGCCTCGAGCGCCGGGCCGGGCAGCGAAGGGGCCGCGCAGTGCTGCCTTCCGCGCTTCACGGCGTGGGAGCAGACGTAGTAGCGGTAGCGGGTCCGAGTCCCATCGAGCTTCTTCTTCGAGGCGCTGCTCGGCGACATCGCGCACCCGCACCCCTTGCACCGGACCAGCCCGCCCAGGAGCGCGCCGGTTGAGTTCTTGACGCCGGCACCGCCGCGCTCGCCGGCGAGCTTCAACCTCGCCTGGACACGGCGGAAGAGGTCGTCCTCGACGATCGCCTCGTGCTCGCCGTCGTAGACCGCGCCGTTGTGCGGCACCTTCCCGACATACAGCGGGTTTCGGAGCAAACGGGAGATGATCGTCTTGTCGAACTCTCGGTTGCCCACCGTGCGCCCGGCCGTTGTGGTCCACGACTTGGTGGTCCACCCGCGGCTGTTGCACTCGTCCGCGACGCGGAGGATGCTCCCCGCCTCCAGGTACAACTCGAAGATGCGGCGGACCCGATCCGCCTCGGCCCGATTCACCACCAACCTTCGCCCGGTGAACGGCGCTGGTGCGGGCACGAAGTCGTACCCCAGGATGGGCTTGCCGTGCTGGTACTTGCCCTTGCGGCGGGCCGACGCGATTTTGTCGCGAGTCCGCTCGGAGATGATCTCCCGCTCGAACTGCGCGAACGACAGCAGGATGTTGAGCGTCAGCCGCCCCATCGAGTGCGTGGTGTTGAACTGCTGGGTGACCGACACGAACGACACGCCCTTGCGGTCGAAGAGCGCCATCAGGCGGGCGAAGTCCATCAGCGACCGGCTGAGGCGGTCCACCTTGTAGACGATCACACAGTCGATCTTGCCAGCCTCGATGTCGTCCATCAGACGCTTGAGCGCGGGCCGGTCCATGTTGCCGCCGGTAAAGCCGCCGTCGTCGTAGCGGTCTGGGACGCAGGACCACCCCTCGTTCTTCTGGCTGGCGATGTATGCGACGGCACTCTCGCGCTGTGCGTCGAGCGAGTTGAACTCCTGACTGAGCCCCTCCTCCGTGCTCTTGCGCGTGTAGATCGCGCAGCGGACGCACTTGGCGTTCCGAGCGGTAGCGGGACCGCTGACCGTGACCTCGGCGGCTGCGCGGCGGGGAGCGCCGGCAAGCTTGGTGCTCGCTGCGTTCATGCGGACCCCTTCTTGGTCAGGCCAAAGAAGAGGAACCCGTTCCAGTGCGACCCGGTGATCGCCGTCGCCACGGCCGACAGGGAGCGATACGTCTTCCCCTCGTGCTCGAAGCCGTGTGGCAGCACCGTCACCTGGTGCTCAATGCCCTTGAACGTGCGTCGCAGCACGCTGCCCGGCGCGGGCAGGCGGTCGGCCCCGGCGGAGGCGATTCGTCCGGTGACCGTCACGAGCCGCGCCCCGCCCCTGGGTTCGCTGCCCTCCCGTTCCCCGGGCGGCCGGACCCGCACGTCGACGTCCCGGGCCAACTCCGCCGCCCGGCGGCGAGCCCGTTCGGAGAGGTCCCCCTCCGCCAGCGCCTGGATGCGCCAAGCGACCCGTCGGTAAAGCCACTGGCGGTTGCCCGAGGACGTCGGCTCGCCGAAGACCTCCGCATACCGCTCACGCAGCCGCGAGACGGGCATGTCGCGGAGATCGTCGATCTGTTGCTGCATGGTGCTGGTTGCCGTCGCGCTCATCGTCCTTCGGGCTCCTTCGGGCAGCATCGCCCCGGGTTCTCCGGTTCGGGGCGGTGCCGTTCACCCGTAGGCACACTGAGGGCGG
>CAZNZH010000942.1:0-2248 GCA_964577445.1 uncultured Myxococcales bacterium | reverse complement strand
ATCCCACTGTCGCCAATCTCTCTCGCGCGCCGTGACCGGGCTATGAATCAGACCCCCTACTCTGACCACCTCGCTCACCGATGTCGGCGTGTTCGCCCGGTCCGTCCGGTCGCACTGGGCCGTCGAGAACTCCCTGCACTGGGTCCTCGACATGGCCTTTGACGAGGACCACTCCCGCGCCCGCATCGGAAACGCCGCCGAGATCCTCGCCATCATCCGGCAGGTCGCCCTCAACCTGCTCAAGCAGGAGAAGAAGGAGAAGGTCGGCATCAAGACCAAGCGCAAGATGTACGGCTGGGACCACGACTACATGCTCACCGTGCTGGGCCTGCGCCGCAGCTAGAAATTAAGGTGCGATTGCCCTGGCTTCGTCGGCGGCCGCGCCGGCCTAGGCCGCGCTCTGCTGGCGGCGGGCGGCCATCATGGCGATGAAGGGGTCGAAGAGGTACTGGGCGTCGTGGGGGCCGGGGCTGGCCTCGGGGTGGTACTGGACGCTGTAGCAGGACAGGGACTCGGAGGCGAAGCCGGCCACCGTCTGGTCGTTGAGGTGGATGTGGGTCACCCGGGTGGTCGCGGGGAGCGTCGCCGGGTCCACCGCGAAGCCGTGGTTTTGGCTGGTTATTTCGATCTTCCCGGTGTCCTCGTGGCGCACGGGGTGGTTCGCACCGTGGTGGCCGAACTTGAGCTTGAAGGTCGTCGCACCCATGGCCAGCGCTAAGATCTGATGGCCGAGGCAGATGCCGAAGATCGGCAGGGTGCCCAGCAGCTTCTTGACCTCGCCGGGGACGCCGCGCACGGCGTCGGGGTCGCCGGGGCCGTTGGAGAGGAAGATGCCGTCTGGTTTGTACGCCATCGCCTCTTCGGCGGTGGTGTAGGCCGGGACGACGATGACCTCGCAGCCGCGGCGGACCAGGTGGCGCAAGATGTTGTTCTTCACGCCGAAGTCGTAGGCCACGACGCGGTACCGCTCGGCGGGGACGTCGATGGGGGGCAGCGGATCTTCGGCGTGCAGCGGGCTGACCGTCTGGATCCAGGTGTAGGCGCCCGGGGTGGTCACGCCCTCGACCAGGTCGACGCCGATGAGGTCGGGGACCTCCCTGGCGATGCGCCGCGCCTCCTCGTCACTCGGCGCTGGGCTGATGATGCAGCTCGGCTGAGCGCCGGTCTCGCGGATGTGGCGGACCAAGGCGCGGGTGTCGACGTCGGTGATGGCGACGACGCCGTGGTCGACCAAGTAGCCCTCGAGATCCTGGGAGCCGCGGTAGTTCGAGACCACCGGGCTCACCGCGCGCACCACGAGGCCGGACGCGAACACGCGCCGCGACTCGGGGTCGTCGGGGTTGACCCCGTAGTTGCCGATCTCCGGGCAGGTCATCGTGACGATCTGCCCGCTGTAGGACGGATCGGTCAGGATCTCCTGGTAGCCCGTCATCGACGTGTTGAACACCAGCTCGCCGCGGGCCACGCCGCGCGCGCCCAGCGCTCGGCCGCGAAAGATCCTCCCGTCGGACAGCGCCACCACTGCGTCGTCTTGCTTCACTCGCGCTACTCCCTGCTCGGCTGCTGCGAACCGCCGGCTGCTACGAACCCTCGGCCGCGCGCCATACCACATCGCCGGAGACCATCGTGAGGATCGCGCGGCCTCGGAGCGCCTGACCCAGCCACGGGGTGTTGTGACCGCGGCTCTGAAGGGTGGACGCCGACGGGATCCAGGTGTGGGTGGGGTCGATGGCCGTGAGATCGGCCGGCGCGCCCACCGCGAGGCCCTGCTCGCCCTCGAATTGGCCGCCGTCGATCGAACCGCGACCGAGGACGCGCCGGGGGCCGTCGGTGAAGAGCGCCACCGCCCGCGCAGCACTCAGCGTGCCGTCATGTACCAAGGCGAGGACGAGCGAAAGCGCGGTCTCGATCGCGCTCATGCCGGTGGCGGCGCGCTCGAACTCCTGGCTCTTGTCCTCGACGTGGTGCGGCTGGTGGTCGGACGCCACGCAGTCGATGGTGCCGTCGGCCAAGCCGGCCCGGAGCGCCGCGCGGTCGGCGTCGCTGCGCAGGGGAGGGCGGACCTTCAGGTTGGTGTCGAAGCCGGCCAGGGCCGCCGCGGTGAGGTGCAGGTGATGCGGCGTGACGTCGCAGGTCACCGGGACGCCGCGGGCCTTGGCTTGGCGGACCAGCTCGACCGCGACCGCCGTGCTCAGGCGCTGAAGGTGCAGCCGCGCGCCGGTCAGCTCGCAGAGCAGCAGGTCGCGGC
>CAZNZH010000941.1:0-2254 GCA_964577445.1 uncultured Myxococcales bacterium | reverse complement strand
GACGCGGGCGACGCGGGCGACGCGGGCGACGCGGGCGACGCGGGCGACGCGGGCGACGCGGGCGGCGCGGGCGACGCGGGCGACGCGGGCGGCGCGGGCGACACCGAGACCACACCCGATGGGGCCAGCGACGCGGGCGCGGACGCCGAGACCGACGTCGCGCCGCCGCTCAAGGGCGAGGCGCCGGTCTGGGGCGACCTGCTCATCACGGAGCTGATGATCGACCCCGCCGGCGTCCCCGACAGCGCCGGCGAGTGGTTCGAGGTCACCAGCATCTCCAAGGCGTGGCTGGATCTCACCGGTTGCCGGCTTCACGACGACGGGATCGACGACTTCGCGCTGTCCGACCTGCCGGCGCTCACCGCGGTGCCGCCGGGCGCGCGCTTGGTCTTCGGGCCGGTCGCCGACCCGGCGAAAAACGGCGGCGTCCCCGTCAGCGCGGTCAGCAGCGGCCTGGTGCTCGGCAACAGCGTCGACGCGCTGGTCCTGACCTGCGGCGGCGTCGAGCTCGACCGCGTGGCGTGGGACATCGCGACCTGGCCGATCATCCCCGGGCGCGCCCTGAGCCTGGACCCGGAGACGCCCGAGCTGCCGGGCGCCAACGACTCGCCCGACGCCTGGTGTCCCGCGCCGACCCCGTACGGCGGCGGCAACTACGGCAGCCCCGCGGAGGTCAACCCGGCCTGCGTCGCCCTGGCCGACCCCTGCGACCCGGACCCGTGCCTGAGCCCCGCGGCGCCGGTCTGCGACGGCGACCTCGCGCGGACCGAGAGCCTCCCCGCCACCTGCGCCGCGGCAAACCTCGCCGCGGTCTGCACCTACACGACCGCCGCGACCGACTGCGTGGCCCTGGGCTCGACCTGCGCCGGCGGCGCCTGCGTCGGCAGCGCGGCGACCCCAGCGCCCGGCGACGTCGTCATCACCGAGATCATGCAGAACCCGACGAAGGTGGCCGACACCGCCGGCGAGTGGTTCGAGCTGACCAATCCCAGCGCGAAGACCCTGGAGCTGTCGGGTTGCGAGCTCCAGAGCGGCGGCGACGCGGGCCACACCATCGCGGCGGCGGCGTCGGTCATCTTGGCGCCGGGGCAGATCGCGCTCTTCGCTCGAAACGGGGTCGCGGCGCAAAACGGTGGCCTCGACCCGGCGTACGTCTACACGGGGATAACCCTGGGCAACGGCGCCGACACGCTGTCGCTGAGCTGCGGCGGCCAGCTCATCGACGGGGTGGCCTACGACGGCGGGTCGCTCTTCCCGGCCCCCACCGGCGCCTCGATGGCTCTGGACCCGAGCGCGACCGGCGCAGGCGCCAACGACTCCGGCGGGAGCTGGTGCGTGAGCCAGGCGCCCTACGGCGACGGCGATCTGGGCTCTCCGGGCGAGGCAAACCCGCCCTGCCCTGCGCCCAGCGCGTGCACCGGCGTCGTCTGCGCCACGGCCCCGCCCGGGGCCTGCGACGGGACCGTGGCCGTCGCGTACTCGGCCGCGGGCACCTGCGTCGAGGGGGCCTGCGCCTACCCCACCGCCAAGGTCACCGACTGCGCCGACGTGGGGCTGCTCTGCGAGGGCGGGGCCTGCACCGACGACCCCTGCGTCCCCAACCCCTGCGCCGCCCCGCCGGCCGCCACCTGCGAAGGCGACGTCCTCATCGACCACGCGGGCGTGGGCACATGCAGCACGCTGGGCGGCGCCGCGAGCTGTAATTACGCGGCGAAGCCCTTCGATTGCGCCGCGTTCGGGGGCACCTGCGCCGCCGGCGACTGCGAGGGCGTGGCGGTGGTCCCGGGACCGGGCGACGTGGTCATCGCCGAGCTGATGGTGAACCCCGAGGCCTCCGGCGACGACGAGGGCGAGTGGTTCGAGGTGGTCAGCGCCGCCGCGGTGGTCGTCGACCTCACCGGCTGCGTCATCCGCGACAAACAGGACGACAAGCACGTCATCGCCGGCTCGGGCCCCTTCTTGTTGATGCCCGGCGAGCGCGCCCTCTTCGGCGGCAGCCCCACGCCCGAGCTGAACGGCGGCTACACCCCCGACTACAGCTACGGCGGGGCGGTGAGCCTCGCCAACACCGCCGACGAGCTGCGCCTTGTCTGCGACGACCTGCTCGTCGACGAGGTGGTCTACGACGTCGCGACGTGGCCGATTCGACCGGGCACCTCGATCCAGCTCAGCCCGGCGGCCGTCGACGCCGCCGCCAACGACGTCGCCGTGAACTGGTGTGCCTCCTTTTTCCCATATGGCGACGGGGATCTCG
>CAZNZH010000940.1:0-2256 GCA_964577445.1 uncultured Myxococcales bacterium | reverse complement strand
GGTTGCGGTCATCAGGTTATCCCGTGTCTTGATGCAGCAATGATTGCTGCGGCAAATGAGTTGGTCCTAATAGTCGCCGAGGCGCTTAGTGTCAACCGGAAAGCCCGCCCCGTGCCGCCGCCGCACGCGGCATTTCGCCAGCTCCCGCCTGGGGAATCGAGCGCTCTCGACGCAGGGTCCCCCGCCCGGCGACGGCGGGCGAGCCTCGCCGCCGACCTACGCCTTGTCGGTTCCCGGCCCGGAGATCGAGGCGACGGGCGCCTTCGTCAACGGCACCATCGAGCCCCCGCGCACGGTCCAGCTCCGCTCACCGCCCGTGTCGCTCGGGATGCGGTACGCCGTGTTGTCCGGGTCGCCGACCAAGAGGCAGTCGTTCGGGACCGCGCGGCCGCTGGCCAGCCAGATCCCCGTCGCCACCTTCGAGCGATGGCCGACGGCGCACCCGACCACCTTGGCGTGGGTGTCGTGAAGCCGCCCGTCGAGCATCACCCGGATGGTGCCGCCGAAGTTCGCGTCGATGGGGTACGTCCCAGGCGTCGCCAGCGACTCGCGGCCCATGATGCTGCACTGGACCGTCTCGAAGCTGCAGAAGGCGCGCGGGTAGATGACGCTGTCTCGGATGAGCGACTTCTGCCCGACGAACACGCCCTCGCCCAGGGTGCTGGCCTCGACCATGGCGCCGGGCATGATGGAGACGCCGTCGCCGATTCGGCTGAAGAGCACCCGCGCGAAGGGCCCCACCTGCACGCCCTTGCCGAGGGTGCTCCCCTCGACCACCGCGGTCGGGTGGATGTCGCAGCCCCGCCCGACGCGGTTGAGCCGCGCCAGCACCTTCCACTTATTGAAGGACAGCGCGCGCAGCACCGCCCAGAGCACGCGCACTACGCCCCAAAACCTCGAGCCGCGCCGAAACTCCGAGGCGCCAGCGGCCTGATTCGCCCAGACGACGTGGACCCAGTGGTGCAGCGTCATCACCGGGTGGCGCGGCAGCGGCACGATGATCGGCCCGTCGCCGGTGAGGTTCGCCATGGCCGGGAAGTCCAGCGTCAGCACCTCCTCTTCGCAGTCCACGACGATCTCGACCGGCGCCTCGTCGCCGCCGCTGACAAAGCGCACCCGCTCGAACCGCCAACCCGCCGCCACCGGCGTCACATCGGGCTGCACCGGCGTCGTCCGCCGCCCAAAGGCCGACTCACCGAGCACCAGCACCGCGTTTCGCCCCGCCGCGCCGTCGACAAAGCGCTTCAGCACGGGCCCCGTCGTGTAGAGGGTGTCCGGCACCACCAAGGTCGGCCCATCCACCGCCTCAGCCCGCTCGAGCCCCGCCTCGCGAAACGCCAACTCCTGCCAGTAGGACAGCGGCTGATTCGCAATCAGCGTCTCGCCAATCGCGTCATCAAAGGGCTGAATCCGCCGCCCCGTAGCCTCGACAAACACACGCGTCATCTACCCTCCGCGCGCTCTCAACGCGTCGCCCGGGACCACCGTGGTGGTCCCGGGCCGTGCACAGGCTACGCTGCCCCCGGTTGTCCTGCCACGGTAGCCGCGCAGGCCGCTTCTCGGAGCCGGGTGGCGACGCGGTCGGCGCCGTGGCCGTCGACGAGGCGGGCGGCGTTTTGGGACAGCAGAGCGCGGGCGGGTGATCGATTGAGCAGGGCGCGGGCGGCCGTGGCGATGTGCGCGGGCTGGACGTGCTCGTGCCAGCCGAGGTTGACCGCGGCGCCGGCGGCGTCGAGCTGGGCGGCGATGTCGCGCTGGTTGTCGGCGACGACCACCAGCAGGGCGGGGAGGGCGGCGTAGCAGAGCTCCCAGCAGGTGCTGCCCGCCGCGGCTACCGCGAGGTCGGCGCGGGCCATCAGCTCGGGCATGTTGCGGGCGTCGCGCACCACCTCGACCGCGGTGTCGGCCAGGGCCGCGGCGATGGCGCCGGCGCGCGGGTTGCTGCCGCCGAGGACGAGGCAGACCTCGATTCCCTCGGCGCCGACTGGGTTTTCGGAGAGCGCACGGGCCACGGCCTCGCTCAGGCCGGCGGGGTCGCTGCCGCCGAGGGTGACCAGCACCCGCCGGCCGCTCGGTGAGCGCTCGGGCCGGGGCGACGCGAGGAACTCGCTGCGCAGCAAGGCGAAGCGCGTGCCCAAGAGCAGCTCGGCGCCCGGCGCCAACGGCGCGTAGTGAGCTTCGGAGGCGCCCAGGTTCTGGTCGAGCACCACGTCGGCCGCGAAGCCCTCGGCGCGGTGGCCGTCGTCGACGACCAGC
>CAZNZH010000939.1:0-2264 GCA_964577445.1 uncultured Myxococcales bacterium | reverse complement strand
GGCCGCCGCGGACGCCGCCGAGCGCTACATCGCGACGCTGCCCGAGCGCCCCGATGGTCCGAAGACCCACCATCTCCTCATCCCCACGGTCGCCCGCTGGCTGGCCGAAGCCCTGGTGATCCCGGATGACACCACCGGCTGAGGCGTAGGATTACGCGGCGAACCCGATCAGGGCCTTGATGGTGCGGTCCAGCGCCACCGGGTCGGCGACGTCGGTGGCCAAGACGATCAGGGTCCGGTCGAGGGCGTCGGCGACCGGCGTGTCGGTGAGGCGGGCCTTTCGCGCGATCGGCGGCTCTTTGTGGGCTTGGTAGACCGACGCGGGCCGCAGCAGCGGCAGGTGCGCGGCGAGGCCTCTGGGCAGCGGGCCCTCAAAGCACGCCGCCAGCGGTACCGCCGGCTCGGCGAGGGGCTCGAGGCCGACTTGGGCCGCGGCCCGGCGCAGCGCGATGAGGCGCGACTTGTACTCGGCCATGGTGTCCCGCAGCGTCTCGAGCCGGTAGAGCCCCAGCGCGGCTTGAAGCGCCGGCATCCGCGCTGAGGTCCCGACCACGACGTGACCGCGGTTCCACTCGACGTGCGCGCCGTCCAAGGAGACGCCCGCGTGTCCAAGGCAGGTCAGCCAACGCAGCGCCAGCCCGAGATCGATGTCATTGGTCAGCACCGCGCCGCCCTCGCCGAGGTCGATGGGCTTTCGCGCTGAAAGGCTCAAGGCCGCGGCGTCCCCGCGGACGGTCCCGGGGAAGCCCTGGGCGGCGTCCTCCAGCAAGAAGACGCCCTCACCGACCGCCGAGCGGATGCTGCCGATGTCGGGCGCGATGCCCATGGCGTGCACCGCGATGACGGCGCGCGTGTTGTGGGTCAGGCCGTGCCGGATGGCGTGGGGGTCCAAGGTGAGCCGCTTGGGGTGCACGTCGACGATGACCGGCGTGGCGCGGCGCCGCACGACCGCCGCCAGCGTGCCGTACGCGGACAGCGCCGGCACGATGACCTCGTGGCCGCGGCCCACGCCCGCCGCCTCGAGCGCCAGCTCCAGCGCCATGGTGCCCGAGCAGGTGGCGATGGCGTGCTCGACGCCGCCGCGCACCGCCAGCGTCCTCTCGAAGAGCGCGACCGTGGGGTTGGCGATGCCCGCGAGATCGCCAGTGCTCACCAGCGCTCGCACGCGCTCCAGCAGATCTTCGAGGGCTTCCGGTGCTGCCACGCTCAGGCCTCCCGATAGTCGATGATGTCGAGCGCCCCGACCCGCGGCCACTCGCGCAGCGCGCCCGTAAGCTCGCTGGCGGTGCATAACACGCTGATGACCATGGTGTCGGGGGTCAGGTGCCGCCGAATCGCGGCGTTGATCGTCTCGCGGTCCAGCGCGCGCACAAGCGGCACAAACCGCTCCAGCCAGTCGTCAGGCCGGCCCGTCAGGCGCGCTGCGAGCCGCTCGCTCAGCTCTTTTTCGGGTGTCTCGAAGCTCATCAGGTGGCTGTTGCACAAAAAAGCCTGGGTCGCGCCCAGCTCCTCGGCCGTGATGCCGTCGTTGACCAGCGTGACCAGCAGCTCATCGGCCACGCGCAGCGCCGGCACGGTGTCTTTGGTCGCGGGGTAAAAGCGCATCATGAACGTGCCGAGCCGCACGTCCGATTGCAGATAGCTGTAGGCGCCGTAGGACCAGCCGCGCTTTTCGCGGATCTCGTGGCTCAGCCGCGCCGTGAAGGTCCCCCCGAACACCACGTTGCCGACGAAGAGCCCGAGGTGATCCGCGTGATTGGCGTCGATGGTCGCGTGCCCTAGTGTCACCTGGGTTTGCGTGCGCTCGGGCTTGTCGACCAGCACGACGCTCACGCCCTCGGCACCCGCCCACGCGGGCACCGCGTTGTCGCCCGGGCGCCCGGTGGAGGGCAGCCGCCCCAGGGTCCGCGCGAGGTAGCGCTCGACCCGCGGCGCGTCGATGTCGCTCGCCGCGCCGACCAGCGCGCCGCCCGGCTTGTAGTGCTCACGCCAAAACCCCACGACGTCCTCGCGCGTGATCGTCGCGATGGTCTCCGCGGTGCCCTTCAGCGGCCGGCCGTACGGGTGACCCGCGAAGAGCCGCTTCACAAAGGCCCGCTGCGCCAACGCCGAGTCGTGGTCGCGCAACTGCTCAAGCTCCGCCACCGTCTGGCGCTTGAGCTTGTCCAGCTCGTCTTCGGGGAAGGTCGGCTCGGCCAGGATCGTCCCGACCAGCGCCTCAAAGGCGTCGAGCGTCCGCGCCAGCGTGTCACCGGAGATCGTCG
>CAZNZH010000938.1:0-2264 GCA_964577445.1 uncultured Myxococcales bacterium | reverse complement strand
TCGAACCCGCGGCCTCCGGCGTGACAGGCCGGCGTTATAACCGACTTAACTACCGCCCCAAACTCTCTCTCAGCGCTCCTCTCGGACCGCCCTCGCACTCTCAATGGGCGAAACAGGCCTCGAACCTGTGACCCCCTGCGTGTAAAGCAGGTGCTCTGACCAACTGAGCTATTCGCCCGTGCCGCCCGAGAGCGACGCGACGGGGTTTATGGCAGACGGTCCCAACCCTGTCAAACGGAAAAGCGTGCGCCGGGACGTTCGGAAGTCCCCGTCCGCGCTGGCCTGTCGAAGCGCTGTGTGAAATGCCACATCGCCCCCGAGGGCTGTGCTCTGTTGGATGTGCGAATTTGCACACTCAGCCCCCTGGCCGCGGCTGTGATCGGTGTCACAAATTCGCGATCTTACGCTCCGGCCTCGCGCTGGCACGGGACTTGCTGACTTCACCGCGCCGTGACGCTCGCCGCGCGTCCGTTCAGGCAGGTCCATGCACGCCCCCCACACCGACGCCGGCTGTCCCCATTGCGGGCTCGAGGTGCCCGAAGACGCCACGTCGGCGCCCTTCTGTTGTCGTGGCTGTAGCGCCGCGCACGGCATCCTGAGGTCGTCCGGGTTGGCGCGCTACTACACGCTCCGGCGCGGCCCGGGGATCCCGGTAGGGGAGGCGCCCGGCTCGGACTTTCGCTGGCTCGACGAGCGACTTCAGGCCGCCCGGGCCTGCTCACCGGCGGAAGGCTGCGCGAGCGCCGCCTCGCTGACCATCGACCTGGACGTCCAGGGCATCCACTGCGCCGCCTGCGTCTGGCTCATCCAGACGCTCTTTCGCCGCCGGGCCGGAGGCGTCCACATCGCCGTGGATCCCGGCCTGGGCAAGCTCTCGCTCAGCTTTGACGAGTCGCGGTTCGCGGTGCGCGAGTTCCTCGCCGAGATCGAGCGATTTGGCTACCGCACCGCGCCCCCGCGCCGGGCCGCCGAGGGTGGCGCGGACGATCTCCTGCTGCGCCTGGGCGTGTGCGTCGCCCTCGCGATGAACGCGATGATGCTCTCGCTGGCCTTCTACATGGGGCTCTCGAGCGAGATCGACCCCGCGCGCCACGCGCTCTTCGGCGTCGTCGGCTTCGCCCTGGCCACCCTCTCGGTCATGGTCGGCGGGCCGGTCTTCTTTCGCGGCGCCGCCCGCGGTCTGCGCCAGCGCGTGCTGCACCTGGATCTCCCCATCGCGCTCGGCCTGGGCCTGGCCTGGGCGGGCATGGCCTGGGCGCTCTACCGCGGCCGCACCGACGCCGCGTGGTTCGACACCCTCTCGGTCTTCGTCGCGCTGATCCTGCTCGGGCGCTGGCTTCAGCGCCGGATGGTCGAGCGTAACCGCCGGATGCTGCTGGCCGATCCGGGCATCGACGGGCTGCGCGTCCGCCGCGTCGGCGCCGACTCCCACCTCGCGGTCGTGCCCGCGTCCTCTGTCCAGGCCGACGACACGCTGCTGGTCGCGCCGGGAGAGCTGCTCCCCGTCGCCGCGCGCCTTGAGTCCACCGAGGCCGTCCTGTCCCTGGCGTGGCTGACGGGCGAGTCCGACCCCCACCACGTCGCCGAGGGGGCGCGCCTGCCGGCCGGCGCCCACAACCAGGGCGGCCAGGCCATCCTCGTCCGCACCCTCGAGGCGTTCGACGCATCGGCGCTGCGCTCGCTCATGCGCCCCGCGGTCGCCGCGGCCGAGCCCACCAGCGGCTTCTGGCACCGCGTCAGCGTGGCGTGGGTGGCCGGCGTCCTCGCCGCAGCCACCCTGGGCTTTCTCCTGTGGCTGCCGGCCGGCGTCGACCAGGCCCTCAGCGTGACCGTGGCCATCTTGGTGGTGACCTGCCCCTGCGCCATCGGCCTCGCCACCCCCCTGGCCGGCGAAATAGCCCACGCCCGCCTCGCGCGCCGCGGCCTCTTCTTTCGCCGCGAGGGCGTCCTCGACCGCCTGAGCACCGTGCGCCGCGTGGTCTTCGACAAGACCGGCACCTTGACCCGCGGCACGCTCCGCCTCGCCAACCCCGCGGCCCTCGACGCGCTCTCCGAGCGCGATCGCGACGCGCTGTACCAGATGGTCGCCCGCTCCGCGCACCCCCGCAGCCGCGCCGTCCTCGACGCCTTTGGCCCCGCCCGCCCCGCGCCCCCGCTGGCCCAGGACGTGACCATCCGCGAGCTGCCCGGCACCGGCATCGCCCTGACCGGGCGCGCCCGCCGCTACACCCTGGGCAGGTCGGCCGCGGGCGACGGGGCCAGCC
>CAZNZH010000937.1:0-2264 GCA_964577445.1 uncultured Myxococcales bacterium | reverse complement strand
CGCTGAGGACGCGGCGGCGCCCGGGAGGCAAGCGTTGCTGAGGTCAATTCCGGCGTTGGCGGAGACGATGCCCAGGCGGTTGCGGACGATGAGCGCGCCCGGCACCGCGCGCGACACCGCGACGGACTCGCGCAAGACGAGCTCGACCCCGCGCGGGTCGGCGGCCACCTGATGCGCCAGCTCGCGCGCCTCGGGGCCCGGCTCGACGCTGGCGAGGTCGACGAAGCGGCCTTCGGCGCGGGAGATGAGCTTCGAGGCCACGACGAGGACGTCGGCCGGCTGAAGCGCCAGCCCGGCCGCCTGTAGCGCGTCGCCGACCAGCGCCGCCGCGTCATCACCCGGCCGCGCGATGGCCACGCCGGGCACCGGGATGATCCGGACCTCGCCGGGCGAGGGTGGGCCTGTGTGCTGAGTTACCGACGGCTGCATGGAGCCCGTGGTTATCACGGCCCCGGCGCCTCGTCATGGCCCTTTCGCGGCCACGCGCGCCTTATGCCGGCCCTTTGTTTGCCCCCAAGCGTAGCCACTCTGCTACAGTCCCGCCGCCACGATTCCCGGAATGCGGAGAGACGCGATGATCATGCGAAACACCCTGCTGGTATCTGTCGGTTTGGCGCTGTCGCTGCTGGTCGGCTGCGGCGACAGCAAGTCCGGCGGGCAGAGCGACCTCGGCGACGTGACCAGCGACAGCGTGGCGGACTCGGTGTCGGACACGACCGCCGACACCGACGCGACCCCCGACACCGACGCCACGGCCCCCGACGCCGACGCGACCCCCGACGGCGCCGACCCTGGCCCGGACGCCGACGCCGACGCGACCCCCGACGCCGACGCGACCCCCGACGCCGACGCGGAGCTGCCGCCCCTGGTGACCCACGCGTCGCTGACCGTCGTGCCCGACCCCCTGGCCGGCACCGAGATCGAGAGCTGCTCGCTCTTCTTGGAGGAGACCTGCGAGGGCGGCAAGCTCCGCCGCTGCTCGGTCTACGATCCCGCGGCGGAGGCCTTCGCGACCACGGTGGACCCGCTGCTCAACCGCGCGTTCCTCTTCGATCGCTGGCGCGACCTCTACAACTCGCCCGACGGCCAGGCCGTGGACCGCGACTTCTCCCAGGCCTTCGCGCCCGGCACCCCGGAGTCCGAGTGGGGCAAGCCCGAGGCCTTCGCCGGCTACTTCGGCGTGGGGGACGGCGGCATCTGGACGGGCTGGTCCACGGTCGCGGCGATCTTGCGCTACTCGCAGACCGGCACCGAGGCCGACTACGCGCGCATGGAGCAGCAAGTGCGCGACATGGTGACGATGTACGAGGTCACCGGCATCCCCGGCTACATGACGCGGAACCACTTCCTGCTGCTGCCGGCGGGCGCGCCGAACTCGCCCGACCACGTGCTGCGCTGGGAGGACACCTTCAAGGCGGACCACCACCTCCGGCCCATCGAGAACCCCGAGACCGTCGACAACCTGCCGGCCATCTACACCGAGGGCATCACCGACGCGGAGGGCAAGGTGTGGAAGGGCAAGCCCATGTGGCAGGGGCGGCCGTCCATCGACCAGAACACGGGGCCGATGACCTCGCTGCCGCTGGCCTACGACCTGCTCCGCGACGAGACGCTCAAGGGCAAGATCCGCACGAACCTGACCTGCTACCTCAAGCGGCTTCAGCGCATCGAGATCATCAACCTACAGGATAACCCGGAGCTGCTGGCGTCCCTGGTGGCCTACTTCAACATCGGCGAGCTGAAGCTGGACCCCGACGACATGGACCTGACGAAGCTCGAGCGCATCGTCGGCTACGTGCACCGGCAGATCAACACGCTCAACGAGGACACCTACGACCGCGGCTGCCCGGACACCGTGCAGCTCGAGCCGTGGCGCGTCATCGACGCCACCGACGACGCGTTCGTCTTGGACATCCTGGCGCTGGTGCAGGACATGGACGTGGACGGCGAGCGCCCGCAGACCATCGACCACTACTACTTCCCGTCGATCCGCGGCGGCGACGCGATGCACATGATGCACCTGGCGAGCATCGCGTATCACATGACCGGCGACGAGATGTACCGCAGCTTCCTGTTCGACGAGCTGATCGGGAACCTCAAGGCCCTCGAGGTGCTGCACACCGCGGGTGCCTTTGACCTGCCGAAGTTCTGCAAGAAGTACTACGGCGACCAGATCACGTTCGGGCCGTGGTGGGCGTTCCTGAAGTTGCTGGGCGACAGCCCGCTGCGCGACGCGGTGGCGAAGGATTTCCACGACGAGATGT
>CAZNZH010000936.1:0-2270 GCA_964577445.1 uncultured Myxococcales bacterium | reverse complement strand
AGCCGTAGAGGTTGTCGAACTTGCTCTTGGTGACCGAGTCGTTGACGTTGATGGCCGGGAAGAGCAGCGTGCCGTCGACTTGGCGCTGGTACAGGCGATGGACGCCGGTGGTGGTCTCCTCGGACACGCCGCGGATCGCCCGGGCGATGGGGCCCCAGAAGCCGGCGCCCCGGGCCAGACGCACGTCCTTGAGCACCTGCAAGACGATGCTCTCCTCCTCGCTCGAGGCCTTCGCGGGGTCGGGCATCTCGCCGGTGAGCTCCAGCTCGTGGCCGAGGTGGACCAGCAGCGTCGCGTCGCCGCCGTCATCCAACAGCAGCGTCGGGCCGGTGCCGTCAGGCCAGAGCAGCGCCTGCAGCGTGCACCACCAGTACTCCGGCAGCGTCTCGCCCTTCCAGGCGTAGACCGCGACCCCCTTCGGCGCGCTGGGCGTGCCCCGCTCGCCGACCACCGTCGCCGCGGCCGCGTGGTCCTGGGTCGAGAAGATGTTACAGGACACCCAACGCACGTCCGCGCCCAGCTCGACCAGGGTCTCGATCAGGACCGCCGTCTGCACGGTCATGTGCAGCGAGCCCATGATCTTCGCGCCCTGAAGCGGCTTGTCCGCGCCGTACTGCTCGCGCAGCGCGGCAAGGCCCGGCATCTCATGGAGGGCGAGCTCGATCTCCTTGCGCCCGAAGGCGACCGTCGCGGGCGAGAGGTCGGCGACCTTGTGATCGAGGTTGGCGAAGAGCGGTAGGCCCGTGTCCATAAAGATGGGCTCGGAACTGGCGAGGGATGCTGACATGGAGGGCTCCTGGCGCGATCGCGCGGCGTGATGTGGGCTTTAATCCGTCTATCTGGATGAATGGATTAACCTCGGTCTCGCCGGAACGCAAGGTCGGCGTCTCGCATTTTCGCGGACTATCTCCTGACTCGCGCGGACGGTTGCGCTATAGTGCTCGCGGATCTCGGAATCCGTCCGGGTTCCGCGCCCCAGACGCCCGTTACTGCGAGCTTTAATCCCACCAGCATGCGCATCTGCCCCCACTGCGAACAGCACACCGAGGCGGCGGCCTGCCCCCAGGACGGGGCGGAGACCGTGAGCCTCGACGCGTGGACCCCCGATCTCGGTGACTCGTGTTTGGGGGCGCTGCTCAACGGGCGCTACCGCATCGAGGAGCGCATCGGCATCGGCGCGATGGGCCGCGTCTACCGCGCCACCGACACGCGCGTGGCCCGCAAGGTCGCCGTGAAGGTGCTGCGCGCTGAGCTGGCCAGCGACGCCGAGGCCCAGGCCCGGTTCCGCCAGGAGGTCAGCGTCTTAGCGCGGCTTCACCATCGCCACATCGTGCACCTCTACGATCACGGGGTCACCGACGGCGGCTCGCTCTTCTTGGTGATGGAGCTGCTCAACGGGCGCTCCCTCGCCCAGGTCATCCGTGAGGAAGCGCCGATGGACCCGCGCCGCGTGGTTCACTTGGCCCAAGCGGTGCTGGATGCCCTGGTCGAAGCGCACGCGGAGGGCATCGTCCACCGCGACCTGAAGCCGGAGAACCTCTTCCTGCACACCAAGCGCCGCACGGGCGAGGTGGTGAAGGTGCTGGACTTCGGCATCGCCAAGGTGCTCGGGACGACGACGATCGACGGGCTGCCCCTGACCCACCGCGGCGTCGTGTTGGGGACGCCGCACTACCTCGCGCCCGAGCAGCTTCGCGGGCAGGCGGTCACGCCGCGCTCCGATCTGTACGCGTTCGGCGCCATCATCTACGAGCTGCTCACCGGCCATCGCCTCTTCGATCACCTCCCGGCGGCCGCGGTCGCACAGGCCCACGTCGAGACGCCGGCGCCGCCACCGGAGATCAAGGGGCGCCGTCTGGAGGGCCCGCTGGTCGATCTGGTCATGGCCTGCTTGGCCAAGGACCCGGCCCAGCGGCCCCACAGCGCGGAGGAGGCCCTCATCGCGCTGGAGGACTTCCAAGAACGACCGCTCCGCGCGCTCAAGCGCCGCGAGACGGTGCCGAGCTTCCCGGTGGTGACTCTGGACACCAAGTCCGCCGCCGGCGCCACGCCGAAGCCGCGCACGGGCCGCCGGGTGCTGGTCCCGACGACGCCGCGCGAGCGCAAGCCCACCCAGCCGGCCATGCCCGTCGCCGACCCCGCGTCCATCGCCGCGTTCGCCGCGTCGGAGGCTGCGGTGGCCGCGACGGAAGCGCGGACGGCGCCGCCCTTCGAGTCGATGCAGACGGGCCGCTCCGTCTCGACTCAGTGGAACCGCGACCAGCGAAAGC
>CAZNZH010000935.1:0-2278 GCA_964577445.1 uncultured Myxococcales bacterium | reverse complement strand
AGTTGGCGACGGCCTTGGCGACCGCGGGGTCCCCGTCGCCCGCGATGAAGATGGTCTGGTCGTAAAAGTGCGGCGCGAAGGCCAGGTCATCGCCGGTGGGTCGCTGTAGCGAGGTGGTCTGCTTGGTCGCCTCGACCCCGGTGGAGTCGAAGAAGATCAGGGCACCCGGCGCCTCCGCGCGGATGGCGGCGGCCATGCGATCGATGAAGGGCGTCAGGATCTCGGGCGCCCAGGTCTCGACCTCGCCGCTGCCCTCGGCGGGCTCGTTGAGGACCTCGTAGCCGATGACGGCCGGGTGGGTCCACAGGCGCTTGGCCATGAAGCGCCACATGGCCTCCATCGCGTCCTGGATGCCGTCGGTGTTGGCCCAGAGCCGGTCGAAGGCCAGCCGCTGCTGGGGGTCGATGAAGTAGCCCAAAAACCACGTCTTGCAGTCCTCGGGCCGTTCCGGGACGGGCTGGGGCAAGGTCCAAAGGGGGAAACCGTCGCCGCAGTAGGGTCGCGCGAAGAGATCCTGGTGGAAATCGACGATGACACGGACGTCGTGGGCGCCGGCGGCGTCGACCATGGCCTCGTAGCGCGCCAGCCACGCCTCGTCGAAGGTGCCCCGGGTGGGCTCCAGCGCCTCCCAGGTAAACGGCATGCGCGCGGTGCGCAGGCCCCAAGACGCCATGCGGGCGAAGTAGGCATCGGCCGCCGCCGCGAACTCGGCCGGGGTCGCGCCGGTGCTGAACCCGAAGGGGAAAAAGGGCGGCAACTTCGAGCGTCCGCCGGTGTTGGCGCCCCGCAGCATGACCTCGCGGCCCAAGGCGTCGCGAAAGCGCGTGCCGTCGATGGTGAGGCGCTGGCTGGCGAGGTCGACGGCGGGCGCGCAGGCCGGCTCGGCCGTGTCGGGCGCGTCGGGCGACGCGTCGATCTGCGAGTCGCCGGCTGGGTTTTTGACGGCGCCGTCGCACCCGGGCAGGCAGCGCAGCGCGAGGCCACACAGGAGGACGGCGGCGGGGATACGCGTCATGGGCTGGCTCCGGATGAGGAGGGTCGACGGTATCAAACCCGCCGCACACTGCCATGGTTACGGCCCCGCATCGCGCGGCCCGCAGCGCTCGGCGCCGGCCGTGCGACCGAGACGCGATCAGGGCGGACCGCGAGGGGGCAGATGTGCTTTCATCGTGGGGTTGGAGCCATTGCCTCGGAGGGGTGTGCGGATGTGGACGATGGGAGGCCGCTGGGTCGCGGCGGCGTGTTTGCTCGGCGTGCTGGCGTGTGGGGGAGGGGGCGGCGACGGGGTGGACGCGACGGGCGTCGATGGGGCCGCCGACGCCGTGGACGCGGTCTCGGATGGGCTCGCGGAGGTCGGCGCTGAGCTGCCGCCCATCGTCGAGGAGGGCACGGTCGTCCGCTTCGACCTCAGCGAAGACCTCGACAGCGTCGATCACTTTTACGACTTCCCGTGGCCGTCCGACCTGCGCCTGACCGAGGCGGGGACGCCCGCGATGACGCACGTGCCGTCGCCGGTCGGGGTCGACCTCATCTCGGCGATCGTGGCGATCAGCGACGAGCGGCCCGGCTTCCCGGTGACCCCGGTCGCGTGGTTTCGGTTCTCGGCGGCCCCGGCGGCTCGGACCCGCGACGTCGTCATCCCGGCGGAGGCCGCGTCGCCCATCCTGCTGGTGGACGTCGACCCCGACTCGCCCGAGCGCGGCAGGCTCTTTCCGTTGGTGGCGGCGACCTTGCCGACCGACGCCTGGGTCCCCGAGCACCTGCTGGCCGTGTCGGCGCGGCCGGGCTTCGTGCTGGCGCCGTCGCGCACCTACGCGTTCGTCGTGCGGCGCGGCGCCAACGACGCGGCCGGGCTGCCCCTGGGCGTGGCGGCGGACCTACAGCGGCTGGCCCGCGGCGAGGTGCCGGCCGGCGCTCGGGGTGTCGCGGCGGCTGAGCTCTACGCGCCGCTGTGGCCGACGCTGGACGGGCTGGGGGTCGAGCGCGCGGACGTCGCCGCCGCCACGGTCTTCACGACCGGCGACGTGGTGGCCGAGACCGCGCGGCTCAGCGACGGGGCGCTCGCCGACTACGACGCGACCATCGCGGGCCTGCACGTCGACCCCGACGACGGCGCCGACCACCCGCGCTTCTGCGAGCTGGTGGGAACCCTGACGCTGCCGCAGTTTCAGCGCGGCGAGGCGCCCTTCGACACCGAGGGGCTCTTCGAGTTCGGCGCCGACGGAAGGCCCATCAAACAGCGCGACGAGACCGTGCCGATCGTGGTGACGATGCCGCG
>CAZNZH010000934.1:0-2279 GCA_964577445.1 uncultured Myxococcales bacterium | reverse complement strand
TCGCCGGTCTCGAAAGACAACCGCTGATTCTCGTCAACGGCTACCACGTCGACGAGGTAGCCGGGCACGCGGACCATCCTGGCGTCGAGACTCCCGGCGCGAGCCACCCGTTTGACCTGCGCTATCACGAGACCACCGTTGACCTTGGCGGCTTGAGCCGCGTTCAGCGCGTCGAGGACCGCGCCCTCGTGTTCGAAGCTCAGGTTGCCGTCGACGTCGGCCGTCGTCGCTCGCACGATGGCCACGTCGATGGCGGGGATGTCGTAGTGCAGCCAGGTCTGGTCATTCAGCGTGACCAGCTCGGGCAACACCGCCTTCCCGCCGGCGTCGGCTCCAACGCGGCGGTCCAGGTAGGTCCCCTCTCCCACGCTGGTCAGGAGTCCCGGTCGCCGTCCCGTCTTGGCGCGTAGCAGCTGACCGATGACGCCCTGGGGCCAGATGGCCGCCTCGATCTCTCCGTCAGCGGCCATCTTCGCGAGTAGCGGGGCCCAGCTCCAGTGGCTGCCGTAGACCCGCCTCACCATGCCGGCGTGCGCGAACCGTTCGGTTCCGCCGCCGTGACCGTCGCCGAGGCCGTTGGGGTGAACGACGACCAGGTCTCTAGGCTCTCCTGCGGCGAGGAAACGGCCCTCGAGCGCCGCCAGGATGGCGGCAGGCTCGTTGACGCCGCCGCCCGACCCGCTGATCGCGATGGTGGCCCCGGACCGGATCCCCTTCACCGCTTCGTCCGGGCTGCAGCGCCGGACCCGGTGCCAAGCCCCGCTTCCCGGGTCGACCGAGCCCTTCGAGGTACCTGTCAGCATCGGTTCTCCTTCCCGCGACCAGCCGGTCGACGCTATCGATTCATCTGGACTGTCGTTCGGCAGGCGACCGCTCAGGCCGCCCCCCTGTGACCAACCTGGCCTCGCGACGAGCAAGCTGCCGCGAGCCGACCTTCACCACCCTCGCGCCGCGAGGGCCGCGCTCGGCATGCCGGGCGGCACGGCTTCCTGTGCCACGTTGGAGGGCTCGCTGGGGCTGGCGAGGTCTCCCAGCGTGGTCGTGAAATCGTAGCTGTCGGACCTGAGGCAGCAGCGGAAGAACTCGACGGGCAGGCCGGCGTGGGTGTACGACACCCTCTCCACGACGAGCACCGGCGCTCGCTGCGGTAGGTGCAACAACCTCGCCTCATCGCTCCGACATTCGCGCGCGTAGACCCGCTGCCTAGCTCCCGTCATCTGCTGACCGTAGACCTCGGCCGTGAGCGTGAAGAGCGAGGAGGCCAGGTCGTGCCCCTCGAGGCCCGGGAACAGCGTCTGCGGCAGGAACGAGACCTGCAGGGCCATGGGCTGGGAGTTGCCGGAATGCAGCCTCGAGAGCTTGACGAGGGGCGCGTCCACGTGGACATGCAGCAACTCGGCCACCCGCTCATCGGTGATCGTTTCGACCTGCAAGACCTTCACCTCGGGCGCCAGGCCGGCAGCCAGCAGGTCGTCGCGGAAGAAGCCGGGTAGCCGCCTCAGCTCTTGGTGCACGCGCGGCACGGCGCGCTTGAGCCTGCTGCGCGGCTTGGGCCTATAGAGGACGCCGTCACCCAGCAACTCGCCTATCGCCTGGCGGACCGTCACCCTGCTGACCGCGAACGCCTCGGTCAGCTCGGCCTCCGTCGGGAGCTCGTCACCCGGCTCGAGGTGACGCTCGATCCACCCCTCGAGCCGGCGCCTGACCTGGTGATAGAGCGGCAGCGGCAGCGAGGCGTCGACCCCGCCCCGCAATTCTCTCAACCGCGAGTCCAGCATGCGCCAATGTTAGGACTAGGCTTCGGCAAGTGTCAATCTGCGAGCCATCCCCAGCAGCCTCGCGGCTACACGTCCACTGGAGATGGCGTCACCAACGCGAACATGGAGTGCTTCTCATCCTCGCTTGACGAAGTTCTAAAGATATGACATCGTTCAGTCATCAACAACACGGCCGGGCCACGCGCCTCACGGCGTGCCGCCCCGGACCAGCGAAGGAGGAGCACGGCATGAAACTCTCCAGAGTTCTGGCAGCTGCGGTCCTGATCGCGTTCGCGGGCGTGAGCGCCGCGATGGCGCAGACCGTCGACGACATCATCGCCAAGGGCGTCATCCGCATCGGCGTCAACAGCGCCGCCCCACCGTTCAGCATCGTGAACACCTCGGGCAACGTCGAGGGTTACGACGTCGACGTCGGCAACGCCATCGCCAACTACCTGGGTGTCAAGGCGGAGTTCACCGCCTACGCCACGGCGGCCCGCATCCCGGCGCTCGAGTCCGGCA
>CAZNZH010000933.1:0-2286 GCA_964577445.1 uncultured Myxococcales bacterium | reverse complement strand
ACAGCGCCCACGCCGAGGCGGTCGAGGCCACCATCGCGGCCCTGGACGCGGGTGAGCTGCGCGTCGCGTCGCCGCCTCAGACCGCCGGCGACCCCTGGGAGGTCCACGGCTGGGTCAAGAAGGCCATCCTGCTCTATTTCGGCATCGCCAAGATGGAGACCATCGAGGTCGGGCCCTTCGAGTACCACGACAAGATCCCGCTCAAGCGCGGCTATGCGGCCGCCGGCGTGCGGGTGGTGCCGCCGGCCACGGTGCGCCGCGGCGCCTTCGTCGAGGCCGGCGCCATCCTGATGCCGTCTTACGTCAATATCGGCGCGCGCGTGGCGACCGGGACCATGGTCGACACCTGGGCGACCGTCGGGTCCTGCGCGCAGATCGGCCGCGACGTGCACCTGTCGGGCGGCGTCGGCATCGGCGGCGTGCTGGAGCCGGCGTCCGCGGCGCCGGTGATCATCGAAGACGGCGCCTTCATCGGCAGCCGCTGTATCGTGGTGGAGGGCGTGCGCGTGGGTGCCGAGGCCGTGCTGGGCGCCGGCGTCGTCCTGACCAGCTCCACGCCCATCCTCGACGTGAGCGGGCCTGAGGTCACGCGGACTCGCGGCGTGGTGCCTGCGCGCTCCGTGGTCATCCCGGGCAGCGTCCCCAAGGAGTTCCCCGCGGGGACCTTCCACGTCCCGGCCGCGCTCATCATCGGCCAGCGCAGCGCGTCGACCGACCGCAAGACCAGCCTCGAGGGCGCCCTTCGCGACTTCGGGGTCAGCGTGTGAGCGACGGGGCCTCGGAGATCGAGGCGGCCTTGGTCCAGACGACCCTGGACCTGGTCCGAATCGCGTCGGTGACCGGCGACGAGCGCGCCATCTGCGACGCCGTCGAAGCCCGGCTCCGCGCGCGCCTTGTGCGAGGGCAGGTGCTGCGCTTTCGGGACTCGCTGGTCGCGTGGCCGTGGCCTCGCCGCGAGGGGCGCCCGCTCATCGGGCTCTTCGGCCACCTGGACACCGTCCCCGCGCATCAGGACGGCCCGGTCCGCGTCGAGGGCGGGCGCATCCACGGCTGCGGCGCCAGCGACATGAAGGCCGGCGACGCGGTCATGCTCGAGCTGCTCGAGCGCCTCAGCCCCGAGCAGTGCCGAGCCGACCTCTGCGCGGTCTTCTACGAGGCCGAGGAGGGCCCCTACGACGCCAACGGCCTCCAGCCGCTGCTCGAGGCGACGCCCGAGCTGCGCGACATCGACCTCGCGTTTTGCCTGGAGCCCTCAGACAACCGCCTGCAGCTCGGCTGCCTCGGCGGGATCCACGTCACCCTGACCTACGGGGGCCGGCGCGCCCACTCGGCGCGGCCGTGGCAGGGCGACAACGCGGTGCACAAGGCGGGGCCCCTGCTGGCGCGCCTGCGCGATCGCGAGCGCGCCGAGGTCCGCTTCGGTGATCTCAGCTATTTCGAGGTCATGTCGGTGACCATGGTCGAGGCGGTCGGCGCGCGAAACGTCATCCCCGACCGGTTTGCCCTCAACCTCAACTACCGGTTCGCCCCCGGTCGCAGCCTCGACGAGGCCAAGCGCGACATCGAGGCCCTCACCCAAGGCGAGTGCGAGCTGACCTGGACCGATCTCAGCCCCTCGGGCCCCGTGTGCCGCGACAACCCGCTGCTGGCGCCGCTGCTCCGCGACCCGTCGATCCCCCACGAGCCGAAGCAAGCCTGGACCGACGTGGCCCGCCTCGCGCTCTTCGGCATCGACGCGGTGAACCTCGGCCCCGGCGAGTCGGCCCAAGCCCATCAGCGCGGCGAATCCTGCGCCATCTCGCTCATCACGGACGGCTACCTGCTCTTCGAGCGGTACCTGCGCGGCCTGTGACTCAGTTCGTGACCGTGTCCTGAAGGTCGAGGAAGTCGTCCAGGTCCGGATCGACGTCCCCACCGATCTTGGCCGGCTTGCGGCCGCCGCGGATCAACTCGATCTTGTCGGCCACGGCGCGATCCTCCACCACCAGCAGGTCGGCTCGGTAGAGCGAACGCGCGTCCTGAATGCGCAGCCGCCGGTCCTTGTCGGACCACACGGCCTGGGTGACGGTCGCCTTGTCCGCGCCGCGGAGCACCGAATCCGGCCGCCCCTGATCCTTGGTCTCGACGGCCAGGCGCTCGTTGAACGCGATGTCGTCGGGCAGCGGGCGCGCGTACTTCCAGAACTTGTCGTGGGAGAAGAAGAAATAGTGCTCCAGGCCCTGCTCGCGGAAGAGCAGCAAGCTCTCCTCGGCCCCAGCGACGAACTCGTTGGCGACGACGCTGACC
>CAZNZH010000932.1:0-2288 GCA_964577445.1 uncultured Myxococcales bacterium | reverse complement strand
CCCCGGAGCCGAGACCGACGGCGCCGACACCCCAGGCCTCCCCGGCTTCCTCGAGCCCTGCGAAGACCTCTGCGCCAAAGCCCTCGTCTGCGGCGAAGGCCCAGTCGCCGGCAAGTGCACCCCGACGCTCTGCGCCGCGCTCCCCCCGACCCAGTAGCCGAGGCCCGCGGGCCCAGCATTCAATCGTCGGCCGTCAACGGGATGAGCTTCCCTGTCCTGTCCCCCCCCGGAACGCAGCCGTATCTCCCGCACTTGTCGGACCCGAAGTGGTATGGGCGCAGGCTGATATAAATCTGTTCCTCCACCATCCAGTACTTGTCCCTAGCGCGAAACGACGGGTCGGATGGGAGCTCGTGCAGCCAGGCCCGTTCGCGCGCATTCACAATCGAGGGGAGGACCAGCGCGCCGATGAGCATGAGCCGGAAGTCATCAGACGTCATCAGCGCGAGCGCCGTCTTGTGGACCAGCGGCCCGCCAATATCCAGCAGCGCGGCGGCGATCGTAGAGCACTTGGCCGGGACGTCGGTAAATTCGAGCCGCGTCGCGTAGGCGAGGAGCTCGCCTACCGACTCAGGGTTTCCCAGGTCCCCGATCACCCGAATCAAGCAGTGCTTGCCGGGGGAGCCCGGCCATCGGTCGCGCAGCTCTTGCTCCAGAAACGCCCGATCGGTGGACCCCCGACTCGGCATGACATCGCATCCCCCTCCGCGTCCACCTGGCGCAGGGATATCCCAAATGTGGAAAAACGGCTTGTCGGTCGGCGTCGCCAGCTCCCGGGCGAGATACTCGGGGAAGAGCCGGGTCAGACAGTAGTGGGCCGACACGGCCGCGCTCGCCGCGACCAAGACCAGCGCGGCCAAGCCCAGCGCGAATATGCGGCGCCACCGGATGGGGGAACTCATCTCATCACCTCCGCCGACAGGGCTTGGGGTTCGATGACCTCATGAACGAGCCTGCTGCTCCCGAGTACCACGGCCTTCTGGTCTACGAGTATGCCCGAGTCCGCCGCTGGCGCGTCAGCCCCTCCCAGTGACGCGAGCCACAGCGCGGCCGGTCCGCGGGCCGCAGCGACGAGGACATTGCCGGCCTCATCGCGGGCGATGTCCGCCGACGACATCGTCACGCCCGGGCTGTCCGTGGAGGCATGAACCGGCCTACCCCGCGGCGGCCTCGGCTTGGCTGGAATCCTCGCCGAGATGAGCACCGGGACGTCGAGTGACCCTACCGTTCGCCCAATCAGCTCGCCGCGCAGCCGCTCGTTGAGTCCGCCGACCCTTGCGGACTCGATCTTTGCGGTCTGGCCCGCAGCGTCGAGCACCACGGAGAGCCTGACGAGGCCCGGCGCCTCGCCGCGCTGCTCCAGCGCTTGGTGCATGTCTGTTGGGCCGCCGGCATCGCCGCTTTGGCGGTTCAGCTTCGATTGCGCCTGAAGGCGGCACCAGGCGTCAATGGATGCTTGGCGTTGAATGACCCGCACCTGGTCACGTGGAACACTGGCGACGCCCCGCCTGATGGCCTTGGCTTGATCCAATGGCTTCGGCCCACTCCGGATCATGGGCCTGATGTGCTCGGTGAACGTGTTTTGCTCGCCCGACGCGCTCTCCCGAATCACGTTCTGCTGTGCTCGAAAGAACTCCTGGGCGGCGTCGCCTCCTGGCGGCACCGCACGCGGCATCGCCTCTCGGATAGCCTTGCCCATGAAGCTCTTGGCGGCGCCCTTTAGCCCGTCGACCACCGCGCTCGCGACCGCGGTGCTGAGCCCGCTCGCTTGGCTGGCCGCAGCCGCGCCAGCGAAGAGCGCGCCGCCGATGCCCATGGTCGCGGAGGCCAGCGCGACCGAGCCCGCGATGATCGCGGCCTCATGCCACCACGGCGCGGCGTCTTGCTTGGCGCCATCTATCGCGAGGTGACCCGCGGCCTCGCTGCGCGCCTCTCGGAGGTTGACCAGCGCGGCGTCGATGAGGTCGAAGGTGTCCTCCACCGCGGGGTCCATCATGGTGCAGGCTCCCGGCTTGGCGGGCCCCGCAGCTTCGGCGGGGGGCGCGTCGTCCTTCGGGGCGAGGCAGGCGGCGCCCTCGTCGTAGTCCATCGTGCGGAGGTCGGCGGAGGTGGCGCCGGCGCCTCTTCGGGTGGCGGACTCGGGCTCCGGCGTCTGGGCGGCGGCTGGCGCGGGCTCGAGCTGTTGCGCTGAGCGTTGGACTTTGGCGGCGTGGGACATCGGGCTTCCTCCTGCGGGCCTTGGGGGCCGGCGGGAGGGAGCCTTTGCACGAGGCGGGCCAAATGAGCGC
>CAZNZH010000931.1:0-2293 GCA_964577445.1 uncultured Myxococcales bacterium | reverse complement strand
CGCCGTGACGAAGCGGTTTCCGGGGCCGACGATGACGTCGACGGGGGGCACGGGGCCGGCGCCGTAGGCCAAGGCGGCGATGGCTTGGGCGCCGCCGACGGTCAGAAACGCGTCGGCGCCGGCGAGCGCGGCCGCGGCCAGGGTGATGTGCGTCGGGCGCGGGCTGGCCACCCAGACCTCGGAGACGCCGGCGACGCGCGCGGTCAGCGCCGTCATCAGGACGCTCGAGGGCAGCGGGAAGCGGCCGCCGGGCGCGTAGCAGCCGGCGCGGTCGACGGGCGCGACGGTGTGCCCGGCCGCGCCGCCCGGGACCGGGATCTCGGCGTCGGTGAGCGCTGAGCGCTGGGCTTGCGCGAAGGCGCGGATGCGGTCGGCGGTCCGCTCCAGCAGCTCGCGGTCGCCGCGGGGCAGGGTGTCCAGGGCGGCGTTCAGATACGGGCGAGTGACGATCAGCGAGGCGCCATCTGGCAGATCGCCCAGGCTGGTCGCGTGCTCGCGCAGCGCCGCCTCGCCCCGGGCGCGCACGTCGTCGACGATGCTCCGGGCGATGGCCAGGGTCTCGGTGTCGACGGCGTCGCGGCGCATGGCGGGCAGGCCGTCGGGCGTGATTCGTCTCAGCCGCGCGTCACTCATCAGCCCTCTCCCGCCGGGCGACCTGAGATGGCGCCGGGCTTGGCGTCGCCCTTTCGGCGCGTGATGCCCAGGGCGCGTCGGTCCAACTCCCGCTCGACCGCTTCCATGTCCACACCGGCGCGAGCCAGCGCGACCATCGTGAAGTAGAGCACGTCGGCGGCCTCGGCGGCCACATGCTCGGAGCCGCTGGCGTCGGCCAGCTCGCCGGCCTCCTCCACCAGCTTGGCCCGCAGAAGCTCCGCGTCGCCCAGGAGCCGCGCGGTGTAGCTGCCCGGCGGCGCGTCGACGGCGCGCGCGCGCAGCGTCTCGGCCAGCGCCGGCAGGCCGCTCAGCGGGCCCCAGCAGCTCGCCGTGTCCAGGTGGCAAAACCCAGGCGGCGCCTGGCGGACCGTGAAGCGCAGCGCGTCGCGGTCGCAGTCGTGGTCGATGGCCAACAGCTCCTGGGTGGCGCCTGAGCTCTCGCCCTTCATCCACAGGCCGCCGCGCGAGCGCGACCAGTACACCCCGCGGCCGGTCTCGACGGCGCGGGCGAGGCTCTCGCCGTTGGACCAGGCCAGCCCCAGCGCGCGGCCGTGGGGGTCGCAGATCACCGTCGCCCACAGGCCGTCGGGCCGGTCGCTCCGAAGCGGCGCGGCGATGCCCTCGGCCAGGGAGAGCCGGCCGGTGTAGAGCGCCATGCCCACCTGGGCGTCGGCGCCGAGGCGGTCCAGCTCAGCGATCTCAGCCGCCGTGGTCACGCCGCCCGCGATGGTGACCCGCGCGTCGCCGGCGGCGTCGACGATGGCCTGGACACGCCCGAGATCGGTGCCCCCCAGGCGCCCCTCGCGCTCGACGAAGGTGACGAGGAACCCGCTGACGTGCGCTCGCAGCTCGGCGACCCGCTCGAGGATTCCGCGGCCCGTGCCCGTGCGCCAGCCGTCGACGACGACCTCGCCGTCTTTGGCGTCCAGCGCGGCGATGAGGCGCTCTTTGGGGAGCTGGCTGAGGATCTCGGGCTTGGCTGCCGTGCCCAAGATGATGCGGCGGGCCCCGGCGTCCAGCCAGCGCCTCGCGGTCTCGACGTCGCGGATGCCCCCGCCCACACGGCACGAGGCCTCCCGGCACAGCGCCTCGACCAGCTCGCGGTTGCTGCCCTGGCCCAGCGCCGCGT
This sequence comes from uncultured Myxococcales bacterium, assembly GCA_964577445.1. Taxonomy (GTDB): domain Bacteria; phylum Myxococcota_A; class UBA9042; order PHBI01; family JACKFB01; genus JACKFB01. Next base: position 510 of record CAZNZH010000931.1, on the reverse strand, counting down.
CCAGGTCGATGACGGCGATCTCGCCGGCCAGCCGAAACTTCCGCGCGATGGGGATGGGGTCGCCCGCGTCGATGGCGCGCTTTTCGCCGCCGATGAGCTGGACGGCCTGGCCCTCCATCAGGTCGATGGAACAGACGATCATCGGCGCACCTCGAAGCCCGCTCTGGCCAGCTCGCGCTTGACGTCGGCGACCGTGGTCTCGCCGTAGTGAAAGATGCTTGCCGCCAAGACCGCGCTCGCGCCGGCAGCCAGCGCCGCGACCAGGTGGTCGGCGGACGCCGCGCCGCCCGACGCGATGACCGGCACGCGCACGGCGTCGCTGACCGCACGCAGCAGCACCGTGTCGTAGCCGGACCTGGTCCCGTCGCGGTCCCAGCTCGTCAGCAGGATCTCGCCAGCGCCGCGGGCCACGCCGTCACGCGCCCACTGCACCACGTCGATGCCGGTGCGGTGGGTGCCCGAGCGGGTGACCACCTCGAAGCCGCCGTCGGCGCGCTGGGCTGCGACAAC
>CAZNZH010000930.1:0-2296 GCA_964577445.1 uncultured Myxococcales bacterium | reverse complement strand
GGCGCCGGGCGCAGCCTTCGCGGCCGGCTCAGCCACCGCGTCGGGCTCGGGTGCGGCCACCGCGTCGGGCTCGGGCGCGGCGACAGGGCCCGCGTCGGCCTCCCCCGCGACCACCGCCGCGGGCGCCTCTTGGGCGGTGGCGCTTCGAACGGCGAAGGCCCCGAAGGGCCAACTGATCGCGAGCAACCACAGGAGCAGCCGCGCATGGGACGGACGTCGTGAGACCATGGGCAGGGTCTAGCACACCGCCGACCCGCCGACCACGCTCGAAGCTCTCGACAGCCCGGGCTCAGAACCGCTGTCGCGCTGGGGATCGGAGCGCGGGCTTTGACCCCCAGCGTGAACGCGGTTACTTGCCGTGGGCTTGGGCACAACAGGAAAACGAGACGAAGCGCCAGCCGTCCGCGCCGCACTGTTCCTGCGTGTTCATGGCCATGACCTCGGCTCCCCGGTCGCCGCAGACGGTCTGGGCGTAGTCTTCCCAGGCCGCGGCGGACTCACAGGCCTTGGGGCTGCCGACCTTGTCGTCGACGCACTGGCCGGGCTCGAGGGCGCGGTCTTCGCAGCAGTTGAAGGTCACCCCGCTGAAGAGGCCCTCGCCGCAGGAGTCGCCGAGCTCGGACCAGTCGACGGCCGCGCCCCACTTGTCGCAGGCGACCTCCGCGCTGGCGAGCCAGGTGGCGGCGTCTTTACAGAGGGTCTCGCCGCCGAGCTCGCCGCCGAAGCACTGGGGCGCCGGGTCCGGGTCGGGCTGAGCGGCGGGGCAGCAGGAGAACTCGAGGAAGCGGTAGCGCCCGTCGCCACAGGCCTGGAGCGACTCGGAGTCGCCGATCATCGCGCCTGTGCTGCGGCAGAAAGCGTCGGCGAGGTCCTCCCACTCCTCGGGGTAGCGACAGTCGCTGTCGCTGCCGAGCAGCCGCGACTCGCAGGTGGCCACGGCGGCCTGCACCGGCATGCGCTCTGAGCGTTGGCCACGGTGGGCCGGCGCGAACCGGCGACCCTCGCGGCCTTCGGGCGATGCGCCCTCGGTGGCCTCAGCGGGCGCGCAGCAGGAGAGCTCGGCCGCCTGGAAGCGGTCCGGGCCGCAGGCGTGCGCAAACCCGATCGCCGCGAGCTGGAGCCCGTCTTGAGCGCAGGTCGCCTCGGCGACCGCCCGCCAGGTCAGGTCATCGCGGCAGGTCTGGTCGTCGCCAAGCGCCACCAGCGAGCACTCCGCGCCGCCCTCAAGCGCCATCGACGCCGTCGCGGTCGACGAGGGCCCGCCGACGCCGCTGCCTTCGCAGCCCGCCGCGCCCAGCAAAGCGACCGCGCCGACAGCGAGCACCCGGGCGAGCGCCCCGCGGCGGTGAATCCGATGGGTTTGGGTCAGCATGGCGTCCTCCTCCGAGAGCTCAGGCGCGCCCGGGACCGCTGAGGCGGAGCCGAGACGCACACTCCATCGGCCCGCGGGCGTCTCCGGTTGAGGGGTTTCTCCGCAGCGCGGTGCTCAAGCGCGGGCTGGGCAGCGCGAGCCGCGCGGGGTGCGAGGGCCGTCGAGCCCGGGTGGTGGCCCGCCAGCGACGGCGTCGCCGACGGGCCCGTTGGCGCGGCTCGCCGTGGGGGAACTGGAGCGCGGCCATAGAAGAGACGGCGCCGCGCTCCGTCGGGTCCTGGCGGCGAGAGGCTACGGCGCCAGCAGAAACCGCATCACTTGGAGCTGGGCCTGGCCGGTGACCTCGGCGATGACGCCGTCGAGCAGGAAGGCGTGGGAGCCTTGGAATTCGGAGGCGCCGTTTTGGGTCGGGCCGGCCGCGAGGTCGTGGGTCGGGAGGCCGAGGTCGAAGTAGGACTGGTTGATGGCGCCGTCGACCCACAGGGGGAGGTCGGCGGGGGTCGGGGCGCCGCTGGCGATGGCTTGGACGAGGCGGACATTGGCGTTGTTGGGGACCACCGCGTCGTCGTCGGCGAACTGGAGCAGGACGCGGGGTTTGGCGCCGCCCAGGGCTCCGGAGAGGACGGCGGGGGCGAAGGTCAGGGGGTCGGCGGCGGCCAAGACCGTGCCGGCGACGACCTCGAAGAGCTCGTGTTCGTCGCTCTGGGGAAGCAGCCGCTTGGGCGATCCGGCGAGGAGGCCGAAGCCCTCAGCACCCGCGGTCGCGTACATCAGGAGATCGACGTCGTGGGAGAGCGCGCGGCTGTCTCGCAAGATGGCCGTGACGCCGCCTCCCGGGACGTTGAGGACGGCGCGCGAGATGTGCGGGGAGACCGCCGCGATGATGGTGCCTTCCCATTGGATTTCCTTGCCCGCGCCTTCGAT
>CAZNZH010000929.1:0-2303 GCA_964577445.1 uncultured Myxococcales bacterium | reverse complement strand
CGCGCGGCACGCCTCGAGCAGCGCGCGCTCGATCTCACGGCCAGAGGCGTCGGCCGTGTGCACGACTCGCCGCATGCTGTGCCCACCTTCACGCGTCAGATCGAGCTCGCCGTCGGCGCGGCGGTCGAAGCTTGCTCCCTGCGTGACGAGCCAGTCCAGCGCCGCTGGCGCCTCCTTGACGCAGAGCTCGACCACCACCTCGTGACAGAGGCCAGCGCCCGCCACCAGCGTGTCTTGGATGTGCGACTCGAAGGAGTCCTCGGGGGCCTGCACCGCGGAGATGCCGCCTTGGGCCCACGTGGTGTTGGCGTCCTCGTCGCGTCGCTTCGTGACGAGGCACACCTCCCCGCGCTGGGCGGCCCGCAGGGCGAAGGTGAGCCCGGCTACCCCGGTGCCCAAGACGAGAAAGTCGGTGCTGACGGCCATCGGACCCTCGCTCATAGCAAGACTTGCCGCCGCGCCGCCCCCTCGTGCGGTAGCTACCGTTCAGGCGTTGACGTGCCGCGCCATAAGAACTAGCTCTCGGGCGTTCTCAGCTTCCTGTCGGCCGCCGGGCCGGCAGCCCTCGGCGCCATGCGGCGTCAGTGTTTTCTCCGAGCTGGAGGTCCGTAGCCGTGAAAGTCCTCGTCGCCCTCAAGCGGGTCGCTGACCCAGACAACGCCAACAAGATCAAGATCCCACCCAGCGGGGAAAAAATTGATACCGCTGGCCTCGAGTGGAAGCTCAACCCCTTCGACGACTACGCCCTCGAGACGGCGCTGCGCCTCACGGAGAACGGGAAGAACCCCAAGGCCCGCCTCGGCGAGGTGGTGGTCGTCACCCTGGGCCCCAAGGAGTGCGAGACCACGCTGCGCGCGGCGCTCGCCACCGGCGCGGATCGCGCCATCCGCGTGGAGGCCACCGATGAAGAGCTCGACGGCCGCATCGTGGCCGCGGCGCTCAAGACCATCATCGCCGAAGAGAAGCCGGATCTGGTGCTCATGGGTAAGCAGGCGGTCGACGGCGACAACAACCAGGTCGGGCAGTCCGTCGCGGAGCTGCTCGACTGGCCCATGGCCACCTTCGCCGCCACCATCACGGAGGAGGCCGGGGCAGTGGTGGTCGGCCGTGAGGTGGACGGCGGTGTGCTCACGTTGAAGCTCGGCTTGCCGGCGGTCGTCACGGTGGATCTCCGCATCGTAGCGCCCACCAGCGTCTACAGCGCCCAGACGGACCGCGCCCACAAGTACGCGGAGGGTGTCCGCTTCGCCGCGCTCCCGGCCATCATGGCGGCCAAGAAGAAGCCGCTGGTCGTCAAGCCCTTGGCCGAGGTGGCGGGCGGAATGAGCCGCACCGCGCACTACTCCAAGTTCGAGCCGCCGCCCCAGCGTAAGGCGGGCGTGAAGGTCCAAGACGTCGCCGAGCTCGTCGCGAAGCTCGCCGGCGAAGCCAAGGTCATCTGAGGCAGAGAAGGGAACATAGACATGGCAGACGTACTCGTCATCGCAGAGCTGTCGGACGGCAAGGTCCGCAAGACCACCCTCTCCGCCATCACCTTCGCCCGTGAAGCGGCCCCGCTCCTCGGCGGCGGCTTCTCCATCTTGGTCCTCGGCGCTGGCGCCAAGGCCGCCGCCGCCGAGCTCACCGGCTTCGGCGCCGCCAAGGTCTACGCCTGCGACGATCCTTCGCTCGCACAGTACACGGCCGAGCACTTTGCCCCGACGGCGGCCGCGGTCGGGAAGAGCTTCGGCGTGGTGGTCGCCACCGCCTCGAGCTTCGGCAAAGACCTGCTGCCGCGCGTCGCCGCGCGGCTCGACGCGGCCTACGCCGGCGACTGCTCGGCGGTGTCCGGTGAGGGTGGCAAGCTCGTCTACAAGCGCCCCATGTTCGCCGGCAACGCCTTCGGCTACTGCACGCTCAGCACGCCCCTGCAGGTGGTCACCGTACGCCAGAGCGAGTTCGCGCCGGCCGCACCGAGCGGGGGCGCCTCCCCGGTGGAGGACGTCGCCAAGGCAGCGCCGGGCGCGGCCGCCGGGCGCGTGCAGTTCGTCAGCCTGGAGCAGGTCAAGAGCGCTCGCCCGGAGCTCGGCGACGCCTCCGTCATCGTCGCGGGCGGCCGCGCCCTGAAAGAGCGCTTCAACGAGCTCCTGGAGCCCCTGGCCGACACGCTGGGCGCCGCCATCGGCGCCAGCCGCGCGGCCTGTGACGCCGGCTACGCTCCCGGCGACTACCAGGTCGGCCAGACCGGCAAGATCGTGGCGCCGAAGCTCTACTTTGCCATCGGCATCTCCGGCGCCATCCAGCACATCGCTGGCATGAAGGGC
>CAZNZH010000928.1:0-2311 GCA_964577445.1 uncultured Myxococcales bacterium | reverse complement strand
CCGCTGTGTTGCATACCGCGGTGAGCCCGGCGCCGAGCACGGGCGAAGCACGCGGTCGGCGCCACGCCAGGAGGAGTCGGGCGACCGAGTCCGCTGCATGGCTCGAGGCGGTCGTCTGCGACGGCTCGCCCTCCGAGCAGCTCAAGGCACTTCAGGCCGCCCCTGAAGATGCGCGCGGTATGATCGCAAAGGCGGTCATGCGCGAGCTCACGATCGACGAGGCGAAGAAGATGTCGGAGCCGGGGGCGCTGTTCGACAACTCCGGCGCGGCCCGGGGGCGCGATGTCAAGTTTGGCCTGCTCACCTTGGACCAGGTGAAGGGGGATGACGGGTCGCCGCTTCTTGGGTGGGCTGCGGTTGCCGCTTCAATCGGCGCGAAGCAGATGGAGTCGGTCGGTACCAAGGACTCCTACGAGTGGCAGAAGTGGAGCTCGGCGAACTGGGACCGGATGTTTCAAGACGTCGGTGCGGGGTTCTCCGACCTGAGCGCGACGTTCACCAACGAACTACGGTCGATGAGCGGCGAGGTGGTCGAGAAGCTCCGGTCGGTCGAGGAGGCCGTGCGTACGCTGAAGCGCGACTAGGAGCGGTCTTGACAGACGTCGCGCACCTGCCTCAAGGTTGAAGCTCTGTCGAGAACTTCGGACCGAAGGTGGAGTCATGGAGACCGCAGTCGTCCTTGCGATTATTGGCGTCGTCGCCCTCCTGTTCTTCGTCATACGGATGACGATGCACGGGGGCACCGAGCCCCGACATGAAGAGCGAACGAGTGGGCCCGGCGTGGGCCCACGGGGGGAGGTGTCGGGAAGGGCCCGAGAGCCACAGTCCATGGAGCGACAAGGGGGCGTGCCGACCATCACGGTGACCTACTCGGTGAGCAGGCCGAGCATCTCGGTGAGCACCTCGGGCGGCTATGACCGAGACAGCGAGGGGAGCTTCTGGGAGATGCCGTCGCCGCGCCCTGTCAAGGCGCTGCTCTGGCTCGACTACGAAGACGCACATGGGGAGCGGTCGCAGCGCAAGGTCGAAGTCCGCCAGTTCGGCGAGGTTCAAAGACCTTGTCAGGTCAGAGCGCTCATAGGGCGCGACCAGGAGACCCCGATGTTTCGTGCGATCGGCCTCGTGATCTCGTGCGTGCTCCTCGCTGGCGCCTGGACGCCCGCGGCGGCGGCACCAAAACCCGCAGAGGAGGCTCACTACGCGCCGGTGACCGATCTGGCGCCCTTCCAGGCGATGCTCGCGACGTGCGCGAAGCGCTTCGAGGGCGCCGCTCCGAGCTACGGCGACGTCGTCCGCGTCGAGCAGATCGGCGTCGAGGACGGCGTGCCCCTCTACCACGCGCACATGGCGAAGAAGGGGCGGCGAGCCATCTTCCGCGGCACCACCGTCCCGGCCGACGGGCCATGCCCCATCTACTTCGTCGGCCAGGCCAGCGCCGGCGGCTACGGCGACTATCTCGGCGACGGGCGCCGCCTCCGCGCCTTCGTGATCCCGGAGTACGACGGCATCTGCGCCTCAAAGGCCTGCACCGCCGCCGTCATCGTGCGCGACGCGAAGAAGGCCTTCTACCGCGTCGGGACGACCGGCACCCTCGTGTGCGAGCAGCCAACCGCACGCACCGTCAAGGTCTTCGCCGGGCAGGACTCCCTCGAGCTCACCTGCAACACGCCGCTCGGCGCGGCCGACTATCGCCAGCAGCTCCTCCTCTTCCACGCCACGAGCGCCGCCTTCGCCCCCCTCCTCTCGGTGAGCAAGGGGGCGCACACCGGCGAGGTCGGCGAGAGCGACGCCGGCGGCCAGGAGCTCTGCGAGCGCGACGGCGCCGGCTTCATCAAGGTGGTCAAGGCGGGCGAGGCGCCGGTCCTCGAGCTGTTCGAGCCCAGCGATGATCCCGGCGAGGACGACGGCCCCCACGGCACCCTGACCCGCGCCACCTGGGACGCCGCCAAGGGGCGCTTCGTCAAGGGCGAAGCCCACCCGCACACGCTGCCGACCTGGCCCAAGGAGACCTGCACACCCATGGAGTAGGCCGCCCGCCCGAGCCCGCCCCGAGGTCTGCCCGAGGACGACCCTCGACGCCCGGGGCGTGAGCGGCTATCTTCCGCGCCCATGACGACCCTCGACCGCCTCACCGCCCCCGCCGCCCTCGCCAAGACCCCCGGTCAGACGCGCCACGTGACGCTGGGCGCGGGGGCCATCGAGGCCCTGCCGATCTGGCTCGCGCGCGACGGCCTCGCCGCCGGCATCGTCCTCGTCGCCGACGAGCACACCCTCGCCGCCGCAGGCGCGCGCGCCGAGGCCGCCCTCACCG
>CAZNZH010000927.1:0-2316 GCA_964577445.1 uncultured Myxococcales bacterium | reverse complement strand
CAGGCTGAGGCGCTGGCCCCACGCGGCGATGACGTCGCCGCTCTCTGGCACCACCGCCCACGGCCCGGAGTCGTCGACCCGCCAAGAGACGGTGAGCTTGGTGCCGGGCGGGAGGTCGGCGGCCCAGCGGACGTCCAGCCAGGCGACGGGTCGGCCCGCGTCGATGGGCTCCGACTCCCAGCTCGACGTGTTGGCGCCGACGCAGCTCGAGGAGAAGCCGGTGAGGGCCCCGTTATAGCTGTAGGGCGAGCTCAGCCCGCCGCCGCCGAAGTTCGTCATCTCGCCCGTGGGGGTGATGCGCGTCACGTTCGATGAGCTGAGGTTGATCGCGTAGATGTTCCCCAGGGCGTCGACGGAGACGCCGCGTGGCCCGTGGGCGCCGGCCGGCAGATGCAGGGTGCGCGTGATGCCCTGCCCCGGCACGACCACGTAGATGGTGTCCGACGACCCGGCGGCGACGACCTCGCCGCCGGGGGCCACGACCACGCCGGTCGTGAAGGTCCCGACCTCCCACGACTCGATGAGGGAGCCGTCGTCGCCGTCGATGGCGGCGAGGCTCTGGCCGCCGACCCAGACGGTGCCGAGCCCATCGGTGGCGATGCCGTAGGTGCTGCGCGTGATGCTCCACGCCTCGGTGAGGTCCAGGGCGCCGCCCAGGCGCACCTTGCGGACGCCGCCGCCCGCCGCGTAGAGGCCCGTGGAGTCCGCCACCAACCCGTAGACAGGCCCCGAGAGCGCGGTCTCCGAGCCGGGGACGATGGCGCCGGTGTCAGGGTCGATCTCCCAGACGCGGCCGGGCGAGTAGCACGAGGTGAAGAGGCGCCCATCCGGCGCGATGGCGACGCCGCGGTTGAGGTCGCAGCCGGGGAGCTTGGTGAGCCAGCTCAGCGCGCCGTCGCGAGTCGAGCGCGCCAAGGCCCCACCCTGGCGGCAGGCGGTGAAGATGTCGGTCGCCGCCGTCATCACGACGCGGCTGGGGTCCTCGCAGACGTGAAAGGCCGAGGTCGCCACGCTGAGCGTGTCGAGGTCATAGACGACCAGCGCGTCCTCGGTTGTGGACGGGACCACCATGAAGGGGACGTAGTCGCAGGAGCCGTGGAGGCTGACGCTCAGCTCGTCGGCCGAGATGTTCTGCTCGCTGGGCTTGGCGCCGCAGAGGAGGGCCGGCGCCGGCAGGCCGTGGGCGGCCGCACAGGCCGCGGCGTCGGCCGAGATGAAGGACTCGCCGGCGTTCAAGGCGCAACAAGGCCCCGGCTCGCACCACGCCGAAGCCACGGAGCGGCCGGCGCTCTGGTGGCACGCGCCCACCGGCGCCTCCTCGAACCCCAAGCCCCCGTGGTGACAGCAGACCGGCGCGGCGCAGTAGTCCGCGGCGATGGCCGTGCCGCCGACACCGGCGCACTTCCCGGCGCCCAGGTCGGTGACCTTGCCGTCGGGCAGCTCGCAGCACACCGGCTGCTGGCACACATGCCAGGGGATGATGTGGCCGCCGACGGACTCGCACTCGCTGCGCCCCGTCAGCGCCAGCTCGCTCGAGGCGAACTCGCAGCACACGCCCTCGTCGCAGTCGCCCTCGGTCTGGGTCTTGAAGTCGTAGTCGCCGCATTTCGGCCAGCAGCCGCCCTCCCAACACATCAGCCCGGCGTCGTCGCAGGCCTGGATCACCGTGGATTTCGCGCCGTCGAGGCAGAGGAGATCCTGTCCCGCGCAGCGCAGGTTCGCCGGCTCGCAGTCGATGCACTTGCCGGCGGCGCAGTGCTGGCCCTTGGCCGCGCAGCCGTCGATGACCTCCCACGAGCCGAAGGCGCCGCAGCGCACCGCACGCCCAAAGGAGCAGGAGATCTCGCCGGGCGTGAGGCAATCGCGGCAGGCGCCGCCGGTACAATGCTGCGTTGCGGCGCAGGCGCTGAAGCTCTCAAACGCGTTGCCAGCCCCGTTGCACTTCGACACGGTGTCGCCGACGCACATGGGCTGCCCCGGCGAGCAGGTGTCGCAGCCCTCGGGCGAGCAGCCGCCTGTGCGGCAGATGAAGGCGCTCCAGCCCTTGCCGTCGGGGTTGCAGGTGTGCTCGGTGTCGCCGTCGCACCGGATCTCGCCGGGTTGACAGACCCGCACGAGGCACTGGCCGAGGTGGCAGCGCTGCCACACGCCGCAGTCGGAGTCGTCAGCGCAGGCCCGGCAGCGCCCCGGCGCCACGCAGTGAGGCGCTGCCTTGGTGGGGCAGTCGTCGTCGGAGCCGCAGATCTCGGGCGGTGGCTCGGCGTCCGGCTCAGGCGCCACGTCCTGCACCACGATGCCGCCGTCGGGGCCGCCGCC
>CAZNZH010000926.1:0-2317 GCA_964577445.1 uncultured Myxococcales bacterium | reverse complement strand
CAAAGCGCGCAAGCTCCGCGTCGTTGTCGATGTCGCCGGCCGCGTTGGGCTTGGCGGCCTTGCCCAAGCTGAGCTTGTCGAAGCTGACGGTGCGGCCGTTTTGGAGGCCTTCGGGCGTGTAAGCGACGGTCATGGGGTTCTCCTGAGGGGGCGGCCGTGGAGGTGCCGCGGGCTGTGGCGATTTGAGAGACGATCCGAAGATTACGGGTTCTGTGGAGCCGCCGCCGCGCGGGCAGAGTCTCCGCCGGCGTTCGACTCGCGCTTTTTGCCGAGGCTCAGCTTGTCGAGGCCGATGGCGCCCTCGGGCAACTGCGGCTTCTCGGGCGGCATCCGCGCGGCCTCGTAGGCGGCCATGCGCGCCCGCGCTTGGGCGATCTGCTCGGCGAGCCCGGCGTCCATCCCGCCGCTGCGCTCGACGAGCTGCGCCGCCTTCATCTCCAAGAGCGCGATGCGCTTCTGCTCGATGCGGAAGCCCAGCTCCGCCTTCTGCCGCGACACGTCCTCGAGCCGCTCGCGGTGAAGCTGCAGGCTGTGCGCGTAAGTGCGAACGCGGATCTTGATCGACCCGGTCGGCTTATTCGCGTCGATGTCGTGGAGCGCAGAGTACGGCGTCCCCGACGCGTTGATAATCGAGTCGATGAGGCCATACGTGGGCGCGTCGTGGCCGCACTTGAAGCTCGACAGATCCAGCACGGCGACGTTCGGGTGCCGCGCGGCGAACCGCGCCGACCACACCTTCTGCGCCGAGTTCGAGCTGTAGTTCTCGGGCCAGATGTCATTCAAATCCAGCACATGGGCGATGGTCCCGCTGTCCAGCCCGTCGGCGTAAAACCGATGCAGCCACTCGGGGTCTTTGGGGATCGAGCGCATCGACAAGATCGGGTAGCCCAGCACCTGAAACTCGTCCATGACGCTGTGATTGAGCCCCGGGTCGTTGTGATACGGCCGCCCGATCATCAGCAGCGCGATGGCGTCGTCCCTCTCCACCGCCTCGAGGATGGCCCGCCCCTTGTCCTCCATGATGGTGTCGAACTTATCGAGCGCCTTCCACGCCTGGTCGACGGCGAAGTCACTCTCGTCTTCGGTCATCCCGAGGTGCTGGGCCCACCCTTCAAACATCTGCCGCTTCAGCAGGTTCTTCTCGGTGAAGGTGACCGCGTGGTCGACGTAGACGATGCCGCGGTCGGCGAAGAAGTCGAGCTCCTTGGTGAACGCGCTCTTCATCACCTCGGGCGTGCCGGAGACGATCGGGCACGAGGTCGTGTCCATCACGCCGACCAGCTTGGTGGTCATGTGCGTCATGCACGGAAAGAAGATGAAATCGAGCGCCTTTCCCGCGTCCGGCTCGTGCTTGTGAAAGAGCAGGTTGTGGATGTGCGCCTGGGCCACCTTCGACGGGTAGCAGGGGTCGATGGACCCGTATTTGCCGCCCTCGAGCCACATCTCCTCCGACGTGTCGTCGCTGAAGATGACGTTCTTCATCTTGATGCCGACGGTCTCGAAGTAGGTACGCCAAAAAGGCCCGGTGCTCCACATGTTGAGCGCCTTCGGCATGCCCACCCGCAGCTCACCGCGCCGCCTCCACGACGCGTCGCTCGAGCGCTGAAAGGGACGCCGCACGGCCTTCTTGGTGCGCTTGCCCCACCGCCCGATCTTCACGTCGAAGTCGTCGAGGAGCGCGCCCGCGGCCGGCATGGGCTCGGGCTCGTAGAAGTGCTTGAAGCACAGCGTCGCCTCGTACTCGACCAGGTTCGGGTAGTACTTCTTGAGGTCCTTGCGCGCCGCGTTCAGCTCTTTGAGCGCGTCGAGGCTCTCGACGGTGCCTTTTTCGCAGGCAAACCCTGAGATATAGCGGCTGGTCTTCCCCTCGGGCGTGCGCGTGTCGATGAAGGTGCGGCTGCACTCGTTCGGGCAGAAGTGGCAGACCGTCGACGCGTCGTTGATCGCCTCGTACTCGAGTGAGATCGACTCATCGAGGCCGATGAAGGTCGAAAACCCGCGCCGCTTGACCACGCGCAGGGTCTCCATCGCCGCGCCGATGGCCCCGGCCTCGCCGGTGTGCGGGTGGACGTAGACCTTCGCGTCCGGCACGCGCTGCAGGATGTAGTCGACCTGCGCCTTGAGCGCCGCCATGTTGCGCTGGGTCCCGCCCTGCAACACGAAGGTCTGCCCCAGCGACGCCATGCGCGGGATCTGCACCACGTACTGCCAGACGTTCTTCGGCAGCACCATGGCCAGCCCCGCCAGCATCTCCTCTTTGGAGTAGCCCTCCTTCTGGAAGTTCACCCGGTCGCTGTCGAGGAACACCGCGCAGCCG
>CAZNZH010000925.1:1234-2318 GCA_964577445.1 uncultured Myxococcales bacterium | reverse complement strand
CTCGAGAAGACGCAGATGCTCGAGGCCAAGGCGGGGGCGGGCGCGAAGGCGGGCGCTGACAAGGCGGCGAACGCGCTGCGCGAGGCCCCGACGGCGCTGCGGCCCGCCGTGTTCTCCGAGCCGCTGCTGACGCCGCAGGCGGACACCGCGCGGGCGAGCCTGGTGTTGCAGGGCGTGACGGTCGGGCTGCTGCTGCTGCTCTTGCTGCTGACCGTCGCGCGCTGACCGTGTGAGCCGGGGGGCGCGCAGGCGCCAACGGGGCAGGCGCGGGCTGACGGGCTCCTCGTCCAGCGCCTCGAGGGCGGCGGCGGAGGGCACGCGGAAGCTGGGCGGGACGAAGCGGACCGGCAGCGGCGCCAGGCGGAAGGGGCCCGGGACGGCGAGGCGGGCTTCGGGCGCTTCGGCCAGCGCCCAGACGATGGCCTTGGTGCCGGGCGCGGCCGCAGCGTCGACGGCGATGGTGGGCATCATGCGGAGGTTGCGCCCGGGCTCAGCGGCGCACGCGGCCTGCGGGAGCCGGGTGAGCGCGGTGGGGCGTCAGCGGCAGAGGTTCCTCGTGGGGAGCGCAAGGTGATCCCGACAGGGGAACGCTGTACATTGCGGACCATGCCGGAGCCCAGACGAGGCGCGGCGGTCGGACGTGTCCCACGGCGGGGCGCGGAGGCGGTCGTCGTGGTCTTTGGCGCGGCGGGGAGGCGGAGGTGGCGCGGACGACCGACGGGCGGCCCGGGGTCGAGGGCGCGCGGCTCTTTCGTTTTTTGCGACCGGGTGCGGCGCCGACCGGGCCATCGCGGCCGCTGGTGTTTCGGGGTGGTGCGTGGGCAGATCTCTCGTGATTTCAGATGGTTGGACACTTTCGCGGCTCGCGTTGGGCTGCCTGGCCCTGTCGCTGGCGGCCGGGTGTGGCGGGGAGGACGGCGCGGGCGATCTCCCCGATGCCCTCGACGCCATCGGAGAGATCGCCGGTGACGCGGCCGCCGATTTCGAGGTCGCGGCCGACGCCGGTCCTGACCTCGACGCCGAGACCGACGCTGGCTTCGACGCCGGCGCCGGCGCCGAGACCGACGCTGGCACCGACGCTGGC
>CAZNZH010000925.1:0-1134 GCA_964577445.1 uncultured Myxococcales bacterium | reverse complement strand
CGCTGGCTTCGACGCCGGCGCCGGCGCCGAGACCGACGCTGGCACCGACGCTGGCTTCGACGCCGAGACCGACGCCGGCCCCGAGCTGCCGACCTGCCCCCAGGGCATGGTCGCCGTCCCCGCCGGCCCCTTCCTCTTCGGGCCGCTCAAGTTCGAGGCGGTCGTGGACCTGCCCGACTACTGCCTGGACCGGGTCGAGGTCTCCGCCGCTGATTTTCTCGCCTGCGTGGCCGACCAGGGTTGCCTGAGCTACGACGGCTGGGAGCTGTGCGCTCAGGTCGACGCGCTGACGCCTACCCAGTGCCGCGACGACCAGCTCGACCACCCGGCCAACTGGATCGACTGGTTTCGCGCCGAGGCTTACTGCGCCTGGGCCCAAAAGCGCCTGCCCACCCAGCAGGAGTGGGAGAAGGCCGCCCGCGGGCCCGACGGCATGACCTACCCCTGGGGCGACGACCTCGACTGCGCCGACGCCCACGTCGAGCGCGGCGAAGCTTACGACGCCTGCTTGGGGTTTCAGGGCCTGCCCGACACCTTGGTGCCCGTCGACTCGTACTCCGAGGTCCCCAGCCCTTATGGCGCCATCAACCTGGTCGGCAATGTGAAGGAGTGGGTCGAGTTCCGCGACGACACCTCCCAGCCGCCGCCGGAGGGGAAGGCGGCCTACGCGAAGGGCGGGGCGTGGTTTGAGGGCGACGTGCTCATCTTGCCGGAGCTGCGCGACTCGACGCTGGGCCCGGGGTTGAGCAGCCAGGGCCACGGTTTTCGCTGCGCGGCCGACCCGCTGTGACGCCGACGCCGCTGGTCATTCGCGCGGACGCCAGCGCGCAGATCGGCGCGGGGCATGTGATGCGGTGCTTGGCGCTGGCCGAGGCGTGGGCGCGTGCCGGCGGCGGGAAGATCGAGTTTGCGGCGGTGGATTTGCCCGATTCTCTCAGGCGGCGCCTCGCGGATTGCGGCTTCGGCGTGGTCGCGCTGCCCGGCCCCGCGGGCGGCCCCGAGGACCTCGAGGCGACCGTCGCGCTGGTGAGCTCGCGAGGCGCGGCGTGCGTCAGCGACGGCTACGCCTTCGGGCGCGACTACCAGCAGGCCGTGCAGCGCGCCGCGGCCACGCGGGTCGTCGACGACGGCCAC
>CAZNZH010000924.1:0-2326 GCA_964577445.1 uncultured Myxococcales bacterium | reverse complement strand
CGCGCCCAGGCTCTCGAAGTGGCGCGCGCGCTGCATCTCGCGTTCGAGGCTCCGGTGGGCCTCTTCGGCGCGGCGGCGCTCGGCGGCCAGCAGGGCGAGCGCCGCCTGGTCCGCCACCTCGCCCGCGAAATCCACCTCCTCAGCGCGCCAGCGCCGGGGGCGGCCGACCTGCTCGTGGCAGACCACGCCGACCACCTCGCCGGCGATGCGGATCGGCGCGTCGAGCAGACCCACGATGTCTGCCGCCATCATGAAATCGAGGAATTCGCTGGTCCGGGGGTCCGTCCGGCAGTCGTGCGCGTCGAGGGCCTGACCGCTCGCGACGGCCTGGAAGTAGGCGGGCACGTCCTCTCTGCGCAGCATCGCCCCCACCGTGTGCGTGTCCGTTCGCTGGTCGTACAGGTCGACGCACTCAAGCTGGGTCGCGTCCTGGCTGAGCAGCCACACGCTGGCGCGGCGCGTCTCCAAGGCGCGCGAGGAGATCTCGGTCAATCCCGCGGCAGCCATGGCGAAGTCACCATTTCGCATCGCGCCATTCTTTGTGAAATCGACGATCGCTTTTCTAAACCTGGCGGCTCGCCTGACGATCGCGTCGTACTTCCGTTCGACTTCACGCTTTTCCGAGACGTCGTGAAAGACCAGCAAGGTGGCCGGGGTGCCGTCGAGATGCGTTCCGCTCAGCCGCACGCTGACCGGGAACACCACACCGTCTGCGCAGCGGTACGCGGTCTCGAACTTCACCGACGATGACGGGCGCAGCGGCTGGGCGGCGTCGCCCTCGGCGCCAAGATCGATGGAGGCCAACCTCATCCCGATCAACGCGCCGCGTTCGAACCGCAGCGCGTCCGACGCGGTGTCCGACGCCTCCACGACGTAGCCGTCTGAGGAGATCAGCAGCCACGGCTCGCGACATCCCTCGCTCAGGGCGCGCGCGACGCCGTCGCCGTATCGCGACGCAACATCGCCCCCGCCGTCGAATTGCGGCGGCGGTCCATCGGCCGGGTCGCCAAGACTTGGCGATGCTGAGGGCGGCCTGGCTTCCACGTTCCCTCGCGTCAGTTCCTACGGGGCCACAAGCGCCGTCCGCGAGCTGCTCTGTTCCCCGATCATGTGCAGTGTCGCGCACATGCCCAAGCGCGGCAACCGCTGCGCAAGGAATTTGCGCCTGGATTGTGACGCAGGGGCGCGCGCTCGGCGGCCCTTGACGCGCGAGACCTGCCCGGGTAGCTGCCCAGCGACGATGGTGAAGAGCGACCCCCGATCCGCCCCCGCGTGGCTCGCCGCCGAGCCCGAGATCCCGCCGCCGCCCCCGCGCTGGCTGCGTGTTCAGGACGGCGTGCGCTTGCTCTTCTGGACCTTTCTTCGCACCGATCGCCTCTGGCGCCTGACCGCGAGGCTCGAGATCGAGGCGAGGCCCTACGCCTGGTCCGCGCGCTTCATCGCGGCCTCGGTACCGATCTTGGTGGTCTCGTGGATCGTCGTCGTGGCGCTGATGCGCTGGGCGGGCGTGGACGCGGCCCGGGTCGATCTCATCACCCACCGCCTCGCGCTCTACGGGCTCGCGGCGTCCGTCATCATGCCCGCGATGGTGCTTGCGCCGCTGCTCCGGTGGCCGCTCGGCGTCGTCGCCGCCCTCGCCCCGATCGTGCTGGTCGTCGCGCCCTTCGGCGCGCTGGCCCCACCGGTCTACGAGCACGGCGCGCAGGCGGTGCTCCCGGTCATGATGACCGTGACCTGGGGCATTCGCGTCGGCCCGGCGGGCGCGCTCTATGTGGGCGCGCTCATGGCGGCCGGGGGCGGGCTCTTGCTGGCCCAAACCGACGGCCCGGCCTTTGGAGCCGCGTTGGCTTGCCTCGTCATCCTGGTGGCCGCGCGCGCCGGCCAGTGGTGCGTGGAGGCCGTAGCCGGCGGCGCATGGCCCGCGGTCTTCGACGCCGACGGCGTGTTGCCGATGCCGCGCGCGCGCCGCCGAGTGCTGGCCGAGCTCGAGGCCGGCCGCCCGGGCCCCGTCTCGATCGCCCTGTGCCGCAACCCGCTGCGCCGCTGGCAGTTGCGCCGAGCGCTGCGCGCACGCCTGCGCGGTTGCTCCGATCCCGCCGCCACCATGGCGCGCTGGCTGGCCGACCCGCGCCTGGACGCCCCGGAGCATCTGCGGCCAGGAGCCACCCGCGACAGCCGCCCTCCCCTGCGCCGTCACTGGCGCCCGGCTCCTGGCCCGACCGCTGGCCCGAAGTCTGGCGCAACTTCGAGACCGGCCGCTGGGATCGCCTCGCCGGATGCGCTATAGTTCGGCTATTCGCTGGCACATCCGTGATCCCCCTGGCTC
>CAZNZH010000923.1:0-2334 GCA_964577445.1 uncultured Myxococcales bacterium | reverse complement strand
TTCGGGCCACTACTGCGGCATCCGCGTCGACGGGCGGCTCGTCTCGGTCGCCGGTGTGCACGTCGTGAGCCACGAGGCGTCGGTCGCGACCCTCGGCAACATCGTGACCCACCCCGACTTTCGAGGCCGCGGGTTCTCGACGGTCTGCACCAGCCACCTCTGCGCGCGCCTGATCTCGGAGGGCATCGGCACCCTGGCGCTGAACGTGCGGCGCGAGAACCGCTCGGCGGTGCGCGTGTACGAGAAGCTCGGTTTCCGCTACCACTCCACGTATCGCGAGGGCTTGGTCGTGCGGTCCGGCGAGACCCCGGGCTGGGTCGATCACCCGTGAGCATCTGGGTGGCGCTGTCGGTCGCCGTGGCCCTCACGGCGGCCCCGGAGGCGCTCCCCGAGAGCGCCCTTCACACCGCCGGTGGGGTCCGCTTCGAGGTCCCCGCCGGCGCTGTGGTCGAGCCGCTGAGCGGCCTGCCCGACAGCGTGTCCGGCGTGGCCGTCTCCATCGACCTCGAGGTCCTGATGATCACGGTCTACGAGGGCAAGGGCGCGCCGTCCGAGGAGCAGGCCCGCTCGGTGCACACCGAAGAGGTCGAGCGCCAAGCCGCCGAGGCGGACAAGAAGTTCGAAACAGGCAGCTTTCGTCTCGCTGTTTTGGGGCGCAGCCGCTCGGGGCGTGAGGTCCGCTATCGGCGGGCGGGCATCCGCGAGGTCGCCCGCGTCATCGCCATCGGGCTCGACGGCCGCACCATCGTCGCGGCCTGGACGCTGCGGGCCAGCGCGGGCAACGGCGCCTCGCCGACGATCGTCCAGTCCTTCGCTATTCCGAAGCCTTAGCTGCGGTCGCCCCAGGCTTCGTGAGCAGGAAGGGCCCGATGGCCAGGGCGTCCATGTCGGTCGTGAAGTAGCACTTCAGCGCGTCCTCGACCGAGGTCACCATCGGCTCGCCGCGGATGTTGAAGCTGGTGTTGACCAGCACCGGCACGCCCGTGCGGCGGCCGAAGGCCTCGATGACGTCGTGGTAGGGCGGGTTCTGCTCGCGGCTCACGGTCTGTACCCGCGCGCCGCCGTCGACGTGCGTGACCGACTGGAGCACCTCGACCTTGTCGGGCAGCGTCGGGTACACCACCAGCATGAAGGGCGCGCGCTCGGCGTGGGCGAAGAACTCGGCGCAGCGCTCCTCGAGGACGGCGGGCGCAAATGGCCGAAACCACTCGCGAAACTTCACCCGCGCGTTGAGGACCTCCTTGGTGTCGGCCGGGCGGGGGTCGGCCAGGATCGAGCGGAAGCCCAGCGCCCGGGGGCCGAACTCGGCGCGGCCCTGAAACCACCCGACGATCTTCGTCTCGGCGAGGAGCTCCGCTGCGGCCTCGGCGATGCTGGGCGGGCGGGTGAAGGTGCAGCCCGACACGCGCAGGACCTTCTCGATGGCCGCCTCGCTGTAGGAGGGGCCGAGATCGTCGTTTTCGGGGTGGGTGACGCGCGGGTCGTCGCCGAGCACATGGGCGACGTGAAGGGCTGCGCCGAGGCTGGTCCCAGCGTCGGACGCCGCCGGCATGAAGTAGGCCTCGTCAAAGCCCGCCTCAAAGCGGATGCGCGTATTGGCCACGCAGTTCAGGGTCACGCCGCCGGCCATGCACAGCCGCGTCTCGCCGGACAGCTCCCGAGCCATGGTGGCCAGGTGCATCAAGATGTCTTCGGTCACCGCCTGGAGGCTGGCGGCGATGTCCATGTGGCGCTGGTCGATGGCGCTCTCGGGCGCGCGCTCGGGCCCCAGCAGCTTCACCAGCTTGTCGGAGTAGCGCCGGCGGCGGTTCAGCATGTAGGCGAAGTAGCTCAGATCCAGCTCGAAGCCCTCGGCGGTGAGCGTCACCAGGGCCCGCAGCGCCTCGTAGTAGGTCGGCCGGCCGTAGGACGCCAAGCCCATGACCTTGCCCTCGCCGCTGTTGGCGCGAAACCCGAGGAACTGCGTCAGCGCCGCGTAGAGCGAGCCGACGGAGTGTGGGAACTCGATAATGCGCAGGGTCTCGATGTCGCGGCCGCGCCCACGCGCGATGTGCGTCGAGCTGCGTTCTCCGTAGCCGTCGACGGTGAGGATGGCCGCGCTGTCGTAGTTCGACCGAAAAAATGCGCCCGCGGCGTGGCACTCGTGGTGCGTGATGTAGTGGATGCGCAGCGGGTGGCCGTCGTCGAGCCACAGGGTCTGCTCGACGCGCCGAACGCCCGTGCCGTCGAAGTGCCGCATCAGGTGCACGGGCACCGAGTAGAGGTACTCGAGGTGATCGCGCGGCGCGGCGGTCAGGCGCGAGTTGGCGGGCTCAGCGTGGATGCCGGGGTTCC
>CAZNZH010000922.1:0-2335 GCA_964577445.1 uncultured Myxococcales bacterium | reverse complement strand
GTCGAGATGTCGCATTCGACGTCAACCGCTGCCGCCTCAGGGGCACCGAGCGCCGCTCTCGTTCGCCGCCGGGGCCACGTCCCGTCGAGCGGGTCAGGGGTCCGCGGACGGCGGCACCCCGCGGGCGGTGAGGCGCGGGAGCAGCCAGTCGGCGAGGAGTTGGTGGCCCCGGGCGCTGAAGTGCGCGTCCATCGGGTAGCTGGTGGCGAACCAGGGGGCGTCGCCTTCGCGCGCGATGGCCTGGGCGAAGAGGTCGCTCGCGTCGACGAAATCGATGTGGATCTCGGTCAGCATCGCCACCAGCTCGGCTCGGACGACTTCGGCGCCGCCCAGGGGCGCCAAGGCGGTGTCGGGCGGTCGTTGCCCGGGCGGTAGAAGGGCCGGGCGGTAGGGTAGGATCACGACGAGGAGCGGGAGCCCGCGCGCGCGGAGCTCGTCGCGGATGGCGCCGTAGATGCGTCGCGCCTGCCGCCAGCGCTCCGGTGTGGGGATGGAGACCCAGCCGTCCGGGCGGAGCGCGGGGTCGTGCAGTGCGAGGGTCAGGCGCCCGAAGAGCGCGTTCGCGTGGCGGGCGAAGACGGACAGCGACGCTGCGACGCGGAGCGCATACGGCGGGGGCGAGCGGGCCAGCACGTAATCTCGCGGCAGGCGCCACCGCGGGCGCGGGCAGCGCCAGACCAGAGGCCCGTCGGCGGGGATGTCCAGCAACGGCCCGGCGTCGCAGCACGGGTACCTGCGGCCGATGTCCATGATGTCGTTGCCGAGGTAGGCGTAGAGGGCGACGAAGTCCGCGGGCCGCAGGTCCAAGGCGGCGCGCAGCGCGAGGAGCTCTTGGTCGGGGCCGGCGCCCGCCATGCCCATGTTGAGGTGCGCGACCTCGGGCTGGAGCGCGCCCAGCCGCGCAGGGAAAGCCTCCTCGAGACGGACGCCCAGCCCTTGAACCATCGAGTCGCCGACGTGCAGGACGCGGAACGCGCCCGGGGCGGATGAGGAGGGGCGGGGGAAGGTGTGGCCGGAGAGGTCGGGATAGAGCGCCCCGCAGACGGTTTCGGCGTCCTGCGGGGGGTTTCGGAGAGTCGCTTCGGCGGCCGGCGGAAGCGAGGGGGCCGGTGGCAGCAGGAGGCGCGAGAGCAGCTCGAGCAGGGTGAGGCCGAACAGCGTCGAAAAGGCCAGACGGCGCAGCGTTTGCCGCGCGTTGAGGAGCGGGCGCGCGCGGGCCGCGATGATCAACCCGAAGCCGAAGAGGGCGGCCGCGGCGACGTCGTCCCAAATGCCGATGTTCGCCGGCGTGACGTAGCGGCCCGCGAAGACGAGCGCGCCGGCCGTGGGCGACGTGGCGAGGATGAGGCAGAAGGGCAGGTGGGCGCGGCCGAGCCGTCGACGCGCGCGGCGGAGCACGAGCCCGGCCACGACGCCGACGATCGCCGGACCAAAAACCAACGCCAGCGCGACGACGTAGGGCAAGAGGCTAGCTCGCAGTGTTCACGGGACCTCCGAGCGAGAGCAAGGAGATGCGAGGACGCCAGGTGTGGTGTGAAAAAGACGAGGGGTCCGCGATAGAGACGCCTCCGTGGGGCGCCCACCGCACAGAGTCCGGCGCGCGATGACACCGCATCGGGCTACTGCCTTGGGTCAGGGGGTGTCAAGCGCCACTGAAACTGACCCTGTTCATCTCCTCGCCACCCTCTTCAATGGGGCCGGGCTCGGAGGCCCGGAGTCGGACCACGCCGCCCGAGATTTCGCTCGCCCGCGAGACGGCTTCAATGGGGCCGGGCTCGGAGGCCCGGAGTCGGTCCATCAGGACGCCCTCGGCGCCGCCCCGGAGCGCCTGCTTCAATGGGGCCGGGCTCGGAGGCCCGGAGTCGGCAGTCACCGCGTAGCCTGCGCGTGGATTCCATCGCGCGCTTCAATGGGGCCGGGCTCGGAGGCCCGGAGTCGGGCGGCACCGATTCGGGAGGAGCGACGGGTTCACGGACGCTTCAATGGGGCCGGGCTCGGAGGCCCGGAGTCGGGAGGCGGCGAGAACTCGCAAGGTCACCGCGATCGCGCTTCAATGGGGCCGGGCTCGGAGGCCCGGAGTCGGCCGCCGAGCGGCCGAGCGCCCCTGCCCCTCGCAGCACGCTTCAATGGGGCCGGGCTCGGAGGCCCGGAGTCGGCACAGCAGCGCGGACGTGCGTGCTCAAGGGCGCGCGGCTTCAATGGGGCCGGGCTCGGAGGCCCGGAGTCGGCGCACGGTCGGCGCCGAGTCGTTGCGCGCCGAACTGCGGCTTCAATGGGGCCGGGCTCGGAGGCCCGGAGTCGGTAGTCGGGGCCGGTGAGGTTGTCGGCGTCCTCG
>CAZNZH010000921.1:0-2337 GCA_964577445.1 uncultured Myxococcales bacterium | reverse complement strand
CGCGGGCCGCGATGGTGTCCTCATCCGCGTCGACCAGCGGCGCCTGGGCCGGCAGGGACACGCCCCCGTCGATGCGGTAGCCGCGGCGGTTGCACCCGGTGGCCAGCCCGCTGAGCAGGGCGAGCGTGACGAGGGCGGCTGAGGCGAGGCGCTGCATCGTGGGGCAGCATACAGCGCCGCGCGGCCTGCTGGATACGGCCTGGACCGGGTCGGGGCTGAACGTCGCGCGCTCGCGGCGCCGGGCGTCGGGTCGCCAGGCTGGTGACGGGCGCCCGAACGCTCGCTTTGCGTGGGCCGTGGCCAAACGGTAGGATCGACCGTTCATTGCGGAGGTGTTCATGCGGCGATCCGCGGCTGTGCTGGCCCTGTCCCTGAGCCTGAGTGTCTGTGCGAGCCTCGTCGCCCCGGGATCCTCGGCGGCGCGGGTGCGTTTCGGGTACAGCGGCGTCCACGCGCTGCCGGACAAAGTCTGGTCCGCCCTCGACGAGACCACACGCCTGCTCTTCATCGCCGAGCGCATGGAGCGGGCCGTCGCGCTGGGCGCCGAGGTGCTTCGCCTCGGCGCGACGGAGCCGCGGCTTCTCGACTTCGCCAAGATCCACGCCAGCAGCACCTCCCGCAACTGGCTCTTCGCAGACAAGGTCGTCGGCCTGCTGAGCGCGTCCCCGCTCGAGGTGTGCCTGACCTTGCCGGAGCTCTTCGACAAGCCCGCGATCGGGGCCTTTCAGAGCTTCATCACAGCGCTGGCCGAGCGCTACGACGGCGATGAGGACTTCGGTGTCGAGGCGGCGGCGCTGAACCGTGAGTTTCCCGACCTGAACGGCAATGGCGACATCACGGCCGACGAGTTTCAGGCCAAGCCGGGGGACGCGCGGGTGATCAAGTGGGCGGCGGGACACCGGATCACGCTCATCGAGCCAGGCGACGAGCCCTATGCGGCCGAGCAGACCAACAAGCTGAAGACGGGCGCTTACGAAGCCCAGGTCAAGGCGGCGTACACAGCGGCCAAGGACGCGGGCGGGGGCCAGCGCATCATGCTCGCCGGGACCGCCGTCGAGACCCAGAGCAAGTCCAGCTTCACGGAGCGGCTCAAGGGGCTGAAGACCGGCGGACCCTGGTTTGACGCGGCGAACGCCCACATTTTCGCGAGCACCGACGAGCTGACCGGCGTCAACGCCTCCGCCAACGTCACGAAGCTCGGCAACTGGCTGGCGGCGGTGGGCCATGGGGGCGCGGACCGCTGGGTCGGCGAGCTGGCGCTTGGGACGGCGCCGAAGGCCGGCACGGCGTGTGCGGACCCCCGCTGCTCGCTGCGCACCCAGGCCACGGGCCTGGCCCGGCAGATGGTGCTGGCGGCGGCGGACGGGGTCAGCACCATCCTCTACATGGAGCCCATCGAGGTCGTCGGCAGCCAAGCCACGGCGGGGCCGCGGACGGGCACGGGGCTGCTCACGGTCGAGCTCGAGAGCGGCCCCAACCCCCTCGGCATCGAGGGCTACCCGCTGCCCCTGGTCCCGCGCCCGGCCTACGCGGTCTGGCGGCGCCTCGGCGCCGTGCTGGCGGCCGACGACGCGGCGGTGACGGCCCTGTCCGGCATGCCCGAGAACGTGCGTGGGTTCCGCGTCGGCTCGAAGGGATACGTGCTCTGGTACGACTGGACCCTTCAGGCGCAGCCGGGCGAGCCGTGGTCGGGGCAGCGCGCCGTGGTCGAGCTCGGCGGCCTCAGCTCGCCCTCGGTCAAGGTGGTCTCGCTGTGGCCGGAGTCGGTGCCGGGCCAGCTTGAGGCGGACGGCAGCGTCGCCGCGACGTGGACCGAGACCATGGTGGGCTCAAGCGGCGGCGCCGCCAGCCTGGTGCTCGAGGAAGACCCGGTGTGGGTCGAGGCCAGCGACGCGGTCATCGAGCCAACCGTGGCCGACGACCCGGCCGGGGGGGACACCGCACAGGCGCCCGACAGCGGCGACTCAGGCGTCGATGCGCCGGCGGCCGCGGACACCGGACGGAGGCCCGGCGGCGGCTCAGGTGGAGGCTGCTCAAGCGGCGGCGCGAGCGGCGAGTGGCTGGTGCTGCTGCTGGCGTCGCTGGCCCTGCTGGCCCGTGGGTCGCGGCGCCGGCGGCCGATGGGCTGACCGCGGCGAGGACGGACGGCGCGCGCGCCAGCGGGGCAAACGCGAAGAGCCCCTCGCGGGGCCCTTTTTCTCTCAGCACGCGCGGCCCACGGCGGCGACGGTCGCTCGGCGACCGAGCGTCGCGCCACACGGGTTCAGACGCGGATGTGGCGCTTGACGACCGACTCGTAGTCGAGGCCGAGCTTGCCGCAATAAGCCTGAAGGCCCA
>CAZNZH010000920.1:0-2342 GCA_964577445.1 uncultured Myxococcales bacterium | reverse complement strand
GCTCGTGTTTCTGGACGACAGCCACGCGACGGGGTTCATCGGGAAGACCGGGCGCGGCGTGCACGAGCACTTCGGCGTGATGGGGAAGATCGACATCATCACGACGACCCTCGGCAAGGCGCTCGGCGGGGCGAGCGGCGGCTGCGTGTCGGCCCGGAAGGAGATCGTGGAACTGTGCCGGCAGCGGGCGCGGCCCTACCTCTTCAGCAACGCCGTGCCACCGCCGATCGCGGCGTCGGCGATCGCGGTGCTCGACATCCTGAGCGCGACGACTGAGCGCCGGGACAAGCTGGAAGCGAACGCGAAGTTCTGGCGCGCCGGCCTTAGGGACGCCGGGTTCGTGGTCAGGGAGGGCGACAGCCCGATCGTGCCCGTGATGCTGTTCAACGCGAAACTCGCGCAGGACGTGGCCCGCGACCTCTACTTCGAGGGCGTGTACGTGGTGGGCTTCTTCTTCCCCGTCGTGGCGGCAGGGCAGGCGCGCATCCGCACGCAGCTCTCGGCCGACCACGACATCCCGACGCTCGAGCGGGCCCTCGAGGCCTTCAAGAGGGTCGGCGCGAAGCACGGCATCCTCGGGCTCGACAAGAAGGGGATCATCGAGCGGTACGGACTGTAATCAGGCGCTAGGTACTAGGCGCTAGGGGCTAGTGGGATGCGGCTGTCGCCGCATGGGTGACCTGTCACGCTGTCCCCGGGCTGACCAGCGCCTAGCGCCTAGTCCCTAGCCCCTAGTCCGACTTTGACAGATCGATTACGTTGTTCCGAAACGCGGCGGGTCGCCGCGAGTGATCACTTTTGAGGTCATTGTACTTTTCTTCGCCTTTCGCTATGCTGCTGCTCAGTGCTCGACGAGAGTCCGGGCCCCGTGCTGCGGCGGCTGATGCGGTGGCTGACGCCCTTCAAGGCGTGCTTCGGCCACCGGGCGGAGGCCGTATCGCTCGGCGCCTATGTCAGCGGCCTCTTGAGCGACAGTCCTCGCAAGTCGATGCAGGCGATGCTGGCGCGCGTCACGGCGGCGCCGGCCTATCACGCGGTGCAGCACTTCATCACCAATGCGCCGTGGCCGGCGGCGCAGATGTGGCGCGTGCTGCGGGCCCAGTTGCCCGAGCGCCGCGGCCTGCTGTTGCTCGACGATACCGGGTTCCCGAAGAAGGGCACCGCGTCGGTCGGGGTCGCCCGCCAATACAGCGGCACGTTGGGCAAGATCGGCAACTGCCAAGTGGCGGTGACCGCCGCGTTGTGGACAGGGGTCCGCGCCTGGCTGGTCGCCGCCGCCCTCTATCTCCCCGAGAGTTGGACGAGCGATTCGGCGCGCTGCGCGGGCGCGCATGTGCCGCAGACCGTCCGGTTCCGCAAGAAGTGGGAGATTGCCCTGCACCTGCTGCAGCAGGTGCGCGCGTCCGGGATCACGATCACCGGCGTGTTGAGCGACTCGGGCTATGGCGATGCGACCGTGTTTCGAACCGCGTTGCATCGCCTGAAGCTGCCCTATGGGCTCGGCATCTCGGAAACGCTGACCGTGTTTCTCGACCCACCCCAGCTGGAACTTCCCCCGCCGGTCAAGGGACCCCGGCTTCGGTATCCACGTGCCCGGTTGGGAGCCACCGCTCCGCCGGTCACCGTGAAGGCGGTCGCCGAGGGCCTGCCGGCCGAGGCGTGGCATCACGTCACCTGGCAGAACGGCGACCAACCGGCACGCGGCGCGCGGTGTGCGGCGGTGCGCATCACACCGGCGCACGACTGGAAGCAGGGCCGGTTGCTCCCGGAAGTCTGGCTCCTGGTCGAGCGTCCGGACGACCGCCCGGGCGTGACGAAGTACTACTTCGTCAATCTGCCACGTCACACGGGTCTGGCTCGTCTCGTGCAGTTCGTCCATCAGCGCTGGCCGATCGAGCAACAATACCAACAGCTCAAGACCGAACTCGGCCTCGACCACTTCGAGGGTCGCACCTATCCCGGCTGGAACCACCACGTCGTCGTGAGCGCAGTCGCCTATGCCTTCCTGCAACAGGAACGCATGCACCGCGACACCTCCCTCACCTTCGAAGCCATCCACGCCCTCGTCCAGGACATCTTCGTCGGCTTGCTCTTTGCATCTCGACCTCGCTACGCACAGTGGCTCGAGGAAGCCCGGCAACTGCTCCCGCTGAGACTCTGACTCGGCGCCGGTTTCCTGGCGTCCTCCGCCCCTCGCATGCCGTCGTGTCTCCCGCCGCTCACCGGGGCCCGGCACGAAGACGAGGTGCGCGCCACGTTACTCATCCAGCACGGCGACCGTAAACTCAGCGTCCGACCTATGCCACACGCGAACCCCCCGCCGCGCGGAGGAATCCCCGAGA
>CAZNZH010000919.1:1952-2347 GCA_964577445.1 uncultured Myxococcales bacterium | reverse complement strand
CTGAAAAGACATGAGCCAGCCGCGCGACGGGAGAATATGGGAACACCTTCTCAGTCGCGAATCACTGCTGCGCGGGCTCGGCGGGGGCCGATGGCGATCGCTGTGGGGCGGGGGCTCCGGCGGGCTCTGGGGGCTCCGGCGCGGCGGGCTCCGGCGCGGCGGGCTCCGGCGGCGCGGGCGCTGCGGCCGGCTTCGCTGCCGGCTCGGGCGCCTCGGCGGTCTCGGCCTCGGCCTCGGCCTCATCGGTCTCCGGCGCGGGCATCGGCTCGCCGTTCTCGTCGACCTCCGCCCCCGGGTCGGCGCCGGTCTCGGCCGTCGCGTCCAGCGGCGGCTCCTCGGCGGCCGCGAGCGGCTCCTCGGCGGCGACCTCGGGCTCGGGCGGGGCGCGCTTGGCC
>CAZNZH010000919.1:0-1942 GCA_964577445.1 uncultured Myxococcales bacterium | reverse complement strand
CCTCCGCCGTCAGGTGGATGTCGTCGCCGCCGAAGACCGGCAGGACCTTCTTGCTGCCCGGCACCTTGAAGGTCGCCCGCGGGTGACCCTTGGCGTCGCTGGTCGCGGCGTAGGAGTCCACGAAGATCGCCTTGCCGTCGAAGGCCTGCACCTCGCGCTCGATGATGCGGTTGATGATCGGCCCCCGAACATGCGCGATCTTGCCCTCGAACGCCGTCGGCCCCATCCAAATCACCAGGCGCCGCCTGTCTTTTCCGGCGGCCTTCTGAAGCGTCTCGCGCACCCGCTCGGCATAGATCGCCTCCCACTTCGGGTTGTCCAGGCGCACCCACACGCCCTTGCGCACCCACAGCGGTTGGTTGTCGTTGGTGCCCAGCGAGATGACCACGATGTCGGGGCGGTGCTTGTCCATCAGCCCGGGCAGCAGGCCAGGCCAATCGTGGAAATCGGGCCGCGCCAGCCCCGACGAGGCCTTGCCCCAGCGCCGCGCCTCGACGCCCCACTCCTTGTCCACAAGCGATTGCAGTATGGGGCCCAAGATGCTGCCCATGGTCGAGCTGCCCATCAGGTAGACCTTGGGCGTGCTCGTGACGCGGGGGCAGCGCTCGCCGCTGGTTGCGGCGGCGGTCGACGCTGAAAACATCAGCGCGAAGAGGGCCACAAGGGCGAGACGGGCGGGTCGACGACGCATGATCCTCGGGGCGGGCTGAAGCTGGGTTTGGCGGGGCCAGCGCTGGCGGAGCCGGCCGGAGCGCAGGCGCAGGCTAGGGGTGCGGAGGGTCCAGGTCAACGACGGAGCCGGGTCGCGCCGGGTGCCGGGGCCGCCCTCGGCCGCGACCGCCCATCGGCCCGGCCTCACATGGGATCGATGAACACGTCGCGCGGCCGGCTCGTGCCATCGGACGGCCCCACCACGCCCTCGCGCTCCATCTTCTCCACGATGCGCGCCGACCGGTTGTAGCCGATCTTGAGCTTGCGCTGGAGGAAGCTGATGGACGCGTTGCGCGTCTCGGCCACGATGCGCACCGACTGGTCGTAGAGCTCGTCGTACTCCTCGTCGACGGCCTTGGCCACGCCGCCCTCGTCCTCGTCGTCGGACGCGAGGATGGCGAGGTCGTACTCGGGCGCGCCCTGCTTTTTGAGGTGCTGCACGATGAGGTGCACCTCCTCTTCGGACACGTAGGCGCCGTGGATACGTCGCGGCGAGCCGGCGCCCGGCGACAGCCACAGCATGTCGCCCATGCCCAGCAGGCTCTCGGCGCCGCCCTGGTCCAAGATCGTCCGCGAGTCGATCTTCGACGCCACGCGAAAGGAGATGCGCGTCGGGAAGTTCGCCTTGATGAGCCCCGTGATGACGTCGACGGACGGCCGCTGGGTCGCCAGCACCAAGTGGATGCCGGCCGCACGCGCCATCTGCGCCAGCCGCGCGATGCACAGCTCGACGTCTTTGCCCGCGACCATCATCAGGTCGGCCAGCTCGTCGATGATCACGACGATCTGCGGCATCGTGACCAGCGGCTCGCCCTTGGCGTCGAGGACCGAACCCTCGGGGTCCAGCTCGCCGCGGGCCTGCCGCTTCGCCTTGGCCAGCGCCAGCCGCTCGGGCAGCGCGTGCTTCGGGTCCGCCTGGAGTTGCTCGGTTTTCTGATTATAATTCGCGAGGTTACGCACGCCGAGATCGGCCATGATCCGGTAGCGGCGCTCCATCTCCTTGACCGCCCAGCGGAGTGCTGTCGCGGCGGCCTTCGGGTCGGTCACCACCGGCAGCAGCAGGTGCGGGATGCCCTCGTAGACGCTGAGCTCCAGCATCTTCGGGTCGATCATGATGACGCGGACGTCGGACGGCATCGCCTTGTAGAGCAGCGACACGACGAACGCGTTGATGGCGACGGACTTTCCGGCGCCCGTCGCGCCAACGCCCAGATCCTCGAGGCGAAGCTCT
>CAZNZH010000918.1:0-2352 GCA_964577445.1 uncultured Myxococcales bacterium | reverse complement strand
TGTCGCGCTCGCCGCGGATGCTGGCGACCACCGAGGTGGCCAGCTCCGGCATCGATGTGCCGGCGGCCACCAGCGTCAGGCCGATCACGAGGTCGCTCACGCCCAGCGCTTCCGCAAAGGTCGTGGCGCCGTCCACGAACCAGTTGGAGCCGACGACGAGCAGCGCGAGGCCGGCGGCGACGAAGGCGACGTCCCGGAGCAGGCCGCCCGGCGAGGACGTGGCCTCGCCGAACTCCTCGGCGTATTCGTCCTGCAGAGCCTGGCTCTCTCGCCGCCCGGCAACGATCGCCCAGGCCGTGTATACGAGGATGCCGGCGAACAGGATGACGCCGTCCACCAGCCCGATGCGGCCGTCGAGGCTGACGAGGAGCAGGAGCGCCGACACGCCGATCATGAGCGGGACGTCGAACCGGAGCAGCTGCTGCGAGACGGCCAGGGGGACGATGGCAGCGGAGACGCCGAGGATGAACAGGACGTTGAAGATATTGCTGCCGACCACGTTGCCGATCGCGACGCCGGCGTTCCCATCGAGGGCGGCCGACGTGCTGACGACGAGCTCGGGTGTGCTCGTCCCGAAGGCGACGATCGTCAGGCCGATGACGAGGGGCGAGATCCCCAGGGTCGCGGCGATGCGGGACGCGCCTCGCACCAGCCCCTCTGCCCCGGCTACGAGCAGGACAAGACCGATCACAAACAGGACGACGGTCAGCAGGTCCATGAGTGCCCTCCAGTGACACCGGCGCCGCGATGCGGCTGCGTCGGTGATGTCCAGAGGGGGAGGAACCGGAGGTCGCGGTGTGACCGCAACTTCTCATCTGTCGTCTCGCGCGGTCAGAACCTGGCAGCCGTTGCTGCGAGGTCGCCGATCCCGGCCCCTCTGCGCGTTGACCGGCGGATCGTACGGCTGGCCCGGATATGACGCGAGGAGATCAGCAGGCCCGCCCATCGATGTGGCCACGATTCCTCCTCGCGGTCACGCCCGCGGCCAGCGACGATTGCTATCGAGCGAGCGCGGGCCGCCGTCAGGATGACGAGAGAGGCTGCTCCGGGGGATGCGTGAATCGAGATCGGGGACGACTTGTTCGACCGCCTGAGTGACTGGGTCATCGAGGTCGTCGAGGCGCTCGGGTATACCGGCGTCGCCTTGCTGGTTCTCGTTGAGAACCTCTTTCCGCCCATCCCATCCGAGGTCGTGCTGACACTCGCGGGGTTCACGGCGAGCCGGGGCGACGCGAACCTCGTCGGGATGATCATCGCCGCGACGGCCGGTTCCGTGGGCGGGGCGCTCATCCTCTACGGGATCGCCGCGTGGTTCGGCCCCGAACGCCTGCGCCGCGTGGTGCTGCGGTACCAGCGCTGGCTGCGCGTGACTGAGCGGGACCTGGATCGCGCGGAGGCGTGGTTCGACCGGTGGTCGGTGGCGGCCGTCCTCGTGTGCCGGTGTGTGCCCCTCGTGCGGTCGCTGATCTCGATCCCGGCCGGTCTGCGCCGCATGCCGCTGACGCCGTTCCTCCTCTACACGACCGTGGGCAGCCTGGTGTGGAACACGATCTTCGTGTCGGCTGGCTACCTGCTCGGGGAGCAGTGGCACACCGTCGCCGAGGTTGTGGATTACCTCGACTACGTCGTCCTCGCGGCGCTGGGCGCGGGCGTGCTGGCGAGCCTTCTCTGGTGGTACCGCCGCGCACGCACCCGAGGCGCACTCGATGGCCACGAGGGCGATGTCTGAGCCGGGGTACGTGCGGCCCTGGTGCTGCGAATGGCTCGTTCCTAGCTGGGCCGCCAGCCGAGGGCGGGTGCGACGTGCGTCAGGATCGACTCGATGATGTGGGCGTTGTAGTCGACGCCGAGCTGGTTGGGGATCGTGAGGAGGAGCGTGTCGGCCTCCCGGATCGCCTCGTCCTGCTGTAGCTGGGGGATGAGGACGTCTGGCTCGGCGGCGTAGCTGCGACCGAAGACCGCGCGCGTGTGCTCGT
The DNA here is from genome assembly GCA_964577445.1 of uncultured Myxococcales bacterium. GTDB lineage: Bacteria > Myxococcota_A > UBA9042 > PHBI01 > JACKFB01 > JACKFB01. The sequence goes on along the minus strand of CAZNZH010000918.1, from coordinate 376 downwards.
CGATGTGGCCGATCTGGTCCTGGCTCCGGCCGGCACTGCCGAAGTACATACGGTCGAGGTCATTCATGATCGGGAAGATGCTGCGGCTGACCGAGACGCGGGGTTCGCGCTCGTGACCGACTTCCGCCCAGGCGGCGCGGTACGCACGGATCTGCGTCGCCTGCTGCACGTGCAGCGGCTCGCCCGTCTCGTCCCACTTCAGCGTCGAGGTCTGCATGTGCATCCCCATCTGGGCGGCCCAGACGGCGGTGGCGTCCGAGCCGGAGCCCCACCAGATACGGTCGCGCAGGCCTTCCGAGTGCGGCTCGACGCGGAGGAGACCGGGCGGGTTCTCGAGCCTCGGGCGCGGATTCGGCTCCGCGCATCCCTCGCCGCG
>CAZNZH010000917.1:0-2363 GCA_964577445.1 uncultured Myxococcales bacterium | reverse complement strand
CGGGCGCGATGTTCGTGGCGCTGCGTGGGCTTGGCGTCGACGGGCACAAGTACATCGGGGCCGCGCTCGCCGCGGGAGCCACCACGGTGGTGACGGAGGCGGTGGCGCCTCGACACTTCTCACCGGGGCTCCTGTGGGCGCGCGTCCCCAGCACGGCGGCGGCGCTCGGCCCGCTCGCCAGCGCCTTTCACGGGCACCCCTCTCACGCGCTGGCGGTCCTGGCGGTCACCGGCACCAACGGCAAGACCAGCGTGACCTGGCTGCTCGAGCAGATCTTCCTGGCCGCGCGGCTGCGCCCCGGCGTGCTGAGCACGGTGGAGGTCCGCTTCGCCGGCCAGCGGCGCCCGACCCGGTTCACGACGCCGCCGGCCGACGCCCTTCAGTCGATCCTGGCCGAGTGCCGAGACGCTGGCTGCACCCACGTGGTCATGGAGGCGTCCAGCCACGGCCTCGTCCAGGGGCGCCTGGGCGGCACCCGGGTGGCGGTCGGCGGCTTCACCAACCTGACCCGGGATCATCTGGACTACCACGGCACCCTTGAGGCCTACCGCGACGCGAAGGCGCTGCTCTTTACCGAGCTCGCCGAGGCTGGCTGCTTCAACGTAGATGACCCAACCGGGCTCCGATTCGCTGAGGAATTTACTGGCGATAAGCTGTCCGTCTCGGCGACCGGGGCTGCGGACGCGGACCTCAGCGTCCGCGATGTGCGGTGCGCCATCGATGGCGCCGAGGCCACCCTGGCCACCCCCGACGGGGAGCGCCGCCTGCGCTTGCGCCTGCTGGGCCGGCACAACGTCGAGAACGCGCTGGTCGCCCTGGGCATGGCGCGGCTGGCCGGCGTGGACCTGGACGTGGCGCTGGCCGCGCTCGCCGTGGCGACCGCGCCTCCGGGCCGCCTCGAGCGGGTCGCCGGCGACCGGGCCGTCGTCGTCGACTACGCCCACACCCCCGACGCGCTCGACAACGTCTTGGGCGCCCTGCGACCGCTGGTGACGGGCCGCCTCATCTGCGTGTTCGGGGCCGGCGGCGACCGCGACCCGGGCAAGCGCCCCGAGATGGCGCAGGCGGTCGCGCGGCTCGCCGACCTCGCCATCGTCACCAGCGACAACCCGCGCACCGAGTCCCCCGAGGCCATCGTGGCCGACATCGTGGCCGGGATGCCCGCGGGCGCGGCCTTTGAGGCCATCGTCGACCGCCGCGAGGCCATCGAGCGCGCGATCGGTCAGGCGGGACCTCAGGATCTGGTGCTCATCGCCGGCAAGGGCCACGAGACCACCCAGACCATCGGCACGGTGCAGCACCCCTTCGACGACCGCGTCGAGGCCGCCCGCGCGCTGAGCGGGAGGCAGGCCCGATGATGCCGCTGTCCCGAGTCGACATCGCGGACGCCATGGGCGCGAGCATCCAGACGGGCCGCGACGGCGCCGCGTTCACCGCCGTCAGCACCGACACGCGCAAGCTCGCCCCGGGCGCGCTCTTCTTCGCGCTGGCCGGCGCCAACCACGACGCCCACGACCACCTGGACGCCGCCCTGGCCGCGGGCGCTGGCGGGCTGGTGATCTCCCGAGTCGCCGCGCTGCCGGCCACGCTGCCGGCGGGCCTCTTCGTCGCGGCCGTCCCCGACACCCAGGCCGCGCTCACCGCCTTGGCCCGCGCCGTCCGCGCGCGCATCACCGCCCCGGTCATCGCCGTCACCGGCTCGGTCGGCAAGACCACGATGAAGGACATGATCGCCGCCGCGCTGTCAGCCGCCGGCACGGTCGGACGCACGCCCGGCAACTGGAATAACGAGATCGGCACGCCGCTGTCCATCCTGGCGCTGAGCGGCGACGAGGCCTTCGTGGTCTTCGAGCTGGGCATGAGCGCGCCGGGCGAGATCGACCGCCTCACCCGCCTCACCCTGCCCCAGCTCGGCGTCATCACCACCGCCGCCGCCGCGCACCTCGAGTTCTTCCGCGACGTGGACGCCATCGCCGACGCCAAGTCCGAGCTGTGGAGCGCCCTCCCCGCCGGCGGCCGCGCCATCACCTGCGCTGACGACGCCCGCCTGCTCACCCGCGCTCGCCGCCTGCGCCCCGAGGGCCTCGTGACCTACGGCGTGGCGGCGGACGCCGATTTCCGGGTCAGCGCGGTCAGCCAGAGCCAGGCCGGGACCACCGCGGCCATCACCGCCGGCACGCAGACTGTCAGTGTCTCCCTGCGTGTCTTGGGCGCCCACAACGCCGTCAACGCCGCCGGCGCCCTCGCCGTCGCCGCCTCGCTGGGCGTCGACCTCGCCGCCGCCGCCGCCGCCCTGTCCGCGCGGTTCACGCCCGCGCCGCACCGCATGGCTCGCCGCCACCAGCAGCACGATGCATACGGCG
>CAZNZH010000916.1:0-2369 GCA_964577445.1 uncultured Myxococcales bacterium | reverse complement strand
CTGGCGCTGGGCCTCTGGCGCCGGCGGAGGACGCTGGAGCGCGCGTGAGCGGGGCGCCGTTTGGCGTCGCCGGCTGACAATATGGCAATCGGCGCGGGAGTTTCCGGCCCTCCGACGACAAATGGTCAAAGGGGACGGTGATAGGAATCTCCCGGCGCGCGGCCGTGGTTGTACCGGGTGTGCTTGACGCAAACCCCGAACCCACACCGGAGCCCGCTGCCATGGACCGCGCCTTCTTCAAGTTCACTCTCGACACCCGCGTGATGATCGTCGGACTCGCCCTCGAGTCGCTGCTCGACGAGGCCGACCGCGCTGCGAGTGTCCGCTTTCTCCCTCGGGAGCCGAAGACGCACACCATGGACGCAGGTTTGGACGACCCCGCATCGGGGCTGCGATCGCGGCGCACCGGCCGGGAAGCGTCACCACACGTTCGGAGCACCACGGCCGACCCCGCGCGGACCCCCTCCCGCCGCGACGGTCGTGGTCGCTCCGAACACCTCACGCGCTGTGGCGGTGCTGACGATTCGCTCAGCGCCGCATGACGAGCCAGTCGCCGCCCCCCGCGGCGCGAAGCTGTGCCGCCGTCGCGTTGACGACCAGCACCGTGGATCCCGCCTCGGGCGGGTCGTCGCCGCGGCGGCGGTAGACGCGCAGATCGCCCGCGTTCATCCGCTCGCGCAGCCACTCGCCCAGGACGCCCGCCTCGTCGACCAGCACGTAGCCGCCGGCGGCGCCGTCGCCCCCGGACGCCGCGGGCACGGCGCGCGTCTCGGCCGACGGCGGCGTGCGGTCGCTCAGCGCCAACCAGCTCGACGGCCCGTAGATCCCCATGGTCGCCTCGCGCCCGGCCACCTGCAGCGGCGCCAGCGCGACCTCGTAGCCCGGGCGGTCGGCCAGCGCCGCCACCTCATCGTCTCCCAGCGCGTCGACCCGCCGGGCGTCGTCATCATCGGCGAGGCGGCTCGCCGGCTCCACGGCCCCGTTCCACGCCCCGATCATGGCCCGGGCCAGCTCGTCGAAGGCCGCCATCAGCTCGCCGGTCACCTCGGCCGGTGGCGGCACCATCATCAGCGCCGCCCCGCACGCCGTCAGCGCGTCCGCCGGGAAGATGAACCCCGCCTCGTCGCCGCTGTGACGCAGCCGTGTCGTGACGCGGTAGACCGACGCGCCAAGGGCCGGCGCCGCGGTCCCTCGCGAGGGCCGCACGGCCTTCCCGCCGATGAGCACAGGGACGCCGGCCAGCTTGCTGACCGCCACCGCGATCCGCTCCAGCCCCCCGCGCAGCGTGCGCCGAAGCGCCCGGTCCCCCATCTCGATCATGTGCTCTGCTCCCGGCGTCGCGGCGATCACGCTCACGGAGAGCAACGAAGCTTCGGGCCATCCGCTTTAGGGACGCGCCGTCGCCGCACCGGCCCCCCTGGCGCGCCGGGAGCGAACTCGCTACCTTCGAGGCCTCGATGACGCGAGGTGAGCGATGGGCACGGACGGCGGCCGACTCCTGGATCTCGACGGGGCGTGCGCGCTTGCCGACCTGCTGCTGGGCGCCGCATACGCGGACGGGGCCTTCGACGGCTCGGAGCGCCAGGCGATCGAGCGCGTGCTGGGCGAACGCGTCGGGCTCCCACTCCCGGCCGCACTCGCCGACCACGTGGCGCGCTTCGACCCCGCGGCGCTGGACCTCCCCGCCGCCGTCGCCCGCCTCGGCCTGCGCGGGGCCGCGGACCGCCGCGGGTTGTTGGCCCTCGTCGCCAGCGTGACCGACGCCGACGATCTCCACGATCTGTCAGAAGACACCTACCTGAATGAGCTCGCCGACGCCGCAGGTGCCAGCGACGAAGAGCGGCGCGGCGTCACCCTGGACTTCATCTGGGACGTCTCCCTCGTGCCCCCGCCGATGCCCCAGGATTGACGCGGGTGCGTCCGCGGCTCATCGCGGCCTTCACCTGTCTGTGGGTCTGTGCGGCGAGCGGCGCGGCGCTGGCCGCTGCGCCCGGCCAGGGGGACGGCTCAGCGGCGGACGGCTCATTTTGCAGCGCCGTGCTCTCGCCAGAAGACGCCACCCGGGTCTTTCGCGCGCTCCGGGCGGTGCAGGGCCGCGACGGGTGCCACCTCGTCGCGGTCGAGACCAGCGGGTCGGAGAGCGTGCTGCGCTGGACCCGCGGCGGCGTCGAGCTCCGTGGCGTCTTGCGGCCGGGGGCTTGCGCGGGCCGCGCCGGCGAGCCGCCCCCGCTCGAGATCGGGGCCTTTCACCTCGCCATGGCCGAGCCAGACCGCGCGCTGTGCCCCAGCGCCGTCGCAGCCCTGGTCGCCCTGCTCGCCCAGGCCCCCGGCCCCTCCCCCAGCCCCGCCGCGCCCGCCGCGCCGCCGCT
>CAZNZH010000915.1:0-2371 GCA_964577445.1 uncultured Myxococcales bacterium | reverse complement strand
GGGCCGTGCCTGTGGGGGCGGCCGTGCGCTGGGGTCTGCCGTCCGACGATGCGCTCCGTGCGGTGATGGGGCGGGCCGAGGGGACCTTGCTGCCCGGGGTGGTCGCCGCCGCCAGCGGACCGGAGAGCGACGCCTCCGAGCGTTTCCTCGCGGTCTTCGCGGTGGCCGGCACCTGTCCCCCGCCGCCCGAGCCAGGCGATCTGGTGTCGAGCGTCCTGCGCGTCCTGCGCGCGGCAGCGCTCGAGCGCGCCAACGACGCGACCGACACACGCTCCAAGCTCTGGGTCGCCGAGATGAGCGTGGCTCCTGAGGTGGCGGCGGGCATATCCGACGCCATGAACACGTTCCTCGCCCGCATCCCGGAGGCCAGCGGCCCAGGCGCGGCGACTTTCGCGGTGTGGCCGGTGCGTGGGCGTGCGCGTCCCCGGGCCCCGGAGGAAAAGAGATGACTCGACTCACTCTGCGGCGCGGCGCCGTCGTCACGGCGACCCTGTGCGCGCTGGTCTCGCCCGCGTCGGCCGGCATCATCGTGACCGAAGGGGACGTCGCGGCGCGCGGCGGGCGCTTGCTCGCCCTCAGCGCCGCGGACGGCCCCTCAGACGGCGCAGGCGCCGCGGCCGAGGGCGTGGTGCCCGGCGGCACGGTGGGTCAAATCACACACAAGGCGCCGGCGCCGAATAAGCGCGAGCCCCAGCCGATCGGGACGCCCGGCTCCAAGGTGCCCACCGGCCAGGTGGGGACCATCGTCAAGGGGGCGCCGCCGTCGTCGTCGTCTCCGGGGACGGACCTGGACAGCCCGCCCGCGGACGGCTGGCAGTGCACCTCGATGCCCGGCGGCATGCAGTACTGTGAGCCGCGTGGCGCGACCGGCGCGACCGGCGCGACCGAGGGCGCGGCCGGCGGGGGGTTCGCGTCCAGCGAAGACGCCGTGAGCATGGCGCTCGACGATGGGTGCGGCGGATCCCCAGGCGGCAGCGGCGTCTTGGGCCTGTTCGCGGCCCTCGCCGCCCTGGGCGCCGCGCGGATGCGCCGCCGCGACGTCAACGGCTGAACCCCCGGTCGCGACGCGAGGGTTGAAGGTTCGCGAGCGGCCCGCCGGCGCCACAGGCGCGCCGCCTCTACCCGCGCCCCGGCCCGCGCGCGCCGCGTGCTCAGGGCGCGTAGAAGAGCCCGCGGTTCAACGACCAGCTCGAGCGCCTGAAGATCGAGAACTCGCGCGTCGAGTAGCCGTCGATGTCGAAGTCTTCGTTTCGCACGCGCAGGACCTCGAGCACGCGCGAACCCTGACCGAGCCCCGCGATTCCGGCGAGCAGATGAAGCGGCGGCAGGGGCGCGAGCCGCTCGGAGCCGTCGACGATCAGGGTCCAGAGGTCGGGGCCGAACTCGTCGTAGACCACTAGCTGCGAGTACTCGGCGGCCGGGCCCCCGTCCCAGCCCCAGTGCAGCGTCACGCCGCCATCGTCCGCTGAGGTCGCGCCCTCGATGACCGGAAAGCGCAAAAACGGCCCCAAGATGAAGGCCGCGCCCCCCACCACCCGCACGGGCCCGCCGTCCGAAGGCGCGTACACGCCGGTCGCGCGCGAGCGGTAGTCGGGGATGGCGTCTTGGACCCAGACGCCCCCTACGCGCCGCAGCGCGCGGCCGTTGTCGCCCACGACCACCAGGGAGCCGTCGGCCATCACCGCCAGCGCCGTCAGGTCGTCGACCACGCCGACGTCGACCGCCTCCATGGGTCCCGGCTGCTCGAGCGACCCGCTCAGCACGGTCCCGCCGGCGCCGACCGCGATGAGCTCGCCCGTCGCCGGGTGCACCGTCACCGCGGCCAAATCCGCCGTGCTCCCGCTCTGCATCGGCGCCCACACGCCCGCCGGCGAGCGCTGGGCCACCCGGCCGTGGCTGCCGACCGCCACCGCGCGGCCGCTCGCGTCCATCCACCAGCCGCGGACCTCCTGAAGCCACGGCGGGCCCTCGATGGTCCAGCCCCCCTGCGCGTCCAGCGCCCGCAGCCGCAACCTCCCGGCGACCAGCAGCGGCTGGCCGGGCGCGGTCGCCGCCGCGCAGAAGTCGTCGGCTGGCGCGTCCACCCCGTGCCACGCCAACCCGCCCCATCGCCGCACGGTCCCGCCGTCCCCCACGGCGTAGATGTCGTCGGCCGACCGCCCGGCGATGGCCCGCAGCGTCGCGGTGGTCCCGCTGGTCTGCTGCGTCCACGTGCCAGCATGTCGCTGCATGATCCGGCCCGCCGCCCCCACCGCGAGCACCCGGTCGGGCCCCGGCGCCCACACCGCGTTCAGGTCGACCTCGTTGAGCGTGCTCTCCAACGTCCAGGCCCCGTCGGCCAGCACCGGGAAGCGGCTCTCGGCCACCTGGG
>CAZNZH010000914.1:0-2374 GCA_964577445.1 uncultured Myxococcales bacterium | reverse complement strand
CGGTCGACGGCCGCGAGCTGCGCTTTTTGCCGCGCCACCCGGGCGCCTTCGCGGTGGTCGCCCTGGCGTGGACCGCCGACCCACCGGCCTTCACGGCCGCGCGCTACACCATCGTCTGCGAGGCGCGCTGACCGAGCCGAGCGGTCAGGGTGCCGGGTCTAGCGGCGAGACCGGGTCGGCGGCGCGGTCGGTGAAGGCCTTGTGCCACGCGGGCTCGCTGACCCAATCGGCCGAGTCGAGCGCCTCGAAGTCGGCGCGGATGGTGGCCGCGGAGGCGTCGCGGATGTCGATGCGGTGGCCCTTGCGCTCGGCGGGCGGGTGATACACCCCCCACAGCGGGTCGTCGTCGTGGTACTTCCATGTCCAAATTCCCCAGTGAATACCTCGGGAATTGAGCAGCGCCAGGGTGCGGTCCAGCGCCTCGGGCGGCCACGTCGCGCCGATGGCGTCGTCGGCCGGGTTGAACTCGCCCAGATACACAGGCACCCCGGCCGCCAGCAGCCAATCGGCGGCGGCGCGCAGGCCCTTGTCCACGGCCGCGACGTAGGCGTCCGCGCTGGGGCTGGTGGGGTAGAGGTGGATGGAGAGCATGGCGTTTTCCATCCCCAGGGCCGACGGCGCCGGCACCCAGCTCTTCGGGAGGTAGCCGTCCTCCATCATTATAATGGTGTCGGCGTCGCCGCGGCGGACGGCGTCGTAGAGCGCGCCGTGGACCTGGGCGTAGGCGGCGGCGTTGGGCGCGCGCGGCTCGTTGAGCAGGTCGTAGACCGCGACGTGGGGGTCGCCCGCGAAGTAGGTGGCGACGGCCTCCCACAGGCGCGTCGTGCGCTCGAGGCAAGCGGGCTCCGTCCACAGCGCGCCGCCGTCGCTGAGACCCTGGTGCCAGTATGGGCTCTGCCCGCCCGGGGCGCCGTGGAGGTCCAGCATCAGGTATACACCGTGTTTACGCGCCCAGCCGGCCAAGCGATCCAGGCGCCCAAAGCCGTCGAGGCGAAAGTGCACGTCGCCCACCCGGTCGCTCTCGAGCTGGTCGAACCACACGGGCACCCGAATCAGGTTGAGGCCCATGGCGGCGACGCGCTCGACGTCGACCTCGGTGATGTAGTGGTCCTGGTACGCGTCGCGGAGCCCTTTGGTGGTGTGTGCGCCGAAGCGGCCCTCGAGCCAGCCCCACAGCGACTGCTCCTCAAACACCCAGGGCTCGCCCGCGAACCAGCTCGCGAGCGCCTCGACCGCGCTCGACTCACCGGGCGAGGCGTTGGCGCGCATGAAGTCGAACCACTCGTGGACCAGGGTCAGGTGGCTGCGCTGCTCGGCCAGCCACGCCAGGGCGTTGTCTTCGCGGGCCGAGGCGAAGAGCGCGCCCAGCCCCGCGTCCGCCGCCCGCCCTTCGAGGGCGTCGAGGAGCGCGCCTTCGCGGGTGGTGCCGATGCCCGAGATCCAGCTCTCGATGAGCAGCCAGCTCCCGAAATTGACGCCGCGAAGCGCCACCGCGGCGCCGGTGGGGTCGACGACCTCGCTGCCGACGACGCGCAGCGCCGGCAAGGTTGCCTGAAGGGTCGGCGCCGGGCGCGTGGGGAAGGGCTCGGACGCCGGCTCACAGAGACCCCAAGGCGCAGAGAGCGTGAGGGTGTCGGCATCGGCGACCGCGTCGGGTGCGATCTCGAGCTCCGCGTCGCGCTCGGTGTCAGCGCCGCTCGCCGCGTCGGCGTCCGGCCCAAGCGCGCCGTCGCCTGCCGGGTCGGCCCCGCCGCCACACGCCGCCACGAGCGCGGCCAGGGCGAGCGCCCAGCGGCTCACTGCCCGCCGCCCATGAAGGGGCAGGTGCCCTCGGCGAGGCACAGGTCGTCCCACAGCTCGGTGCCGCCTGTCTGAAAGAAGCGCGCCACGAGGTTCATCATGTAGCGGTCCACGTCGAAGGGGCGACACGGGTTGGCCGTGGGCGCGAAGCCGTGCTGGCCTCGGTAGTCCAGGTACGGCATGCGCATGGCTTGGAGGCCCGCGGCGTCGCGGTAGACCGTGCTACAGCGCGCCGGGTCGCCGTCGTCGCACATGATCGGCTGCGCGACCGCTGGGGCCCCGTCGGCTGAGCGCAGCGTGGCCCGCAGCGGCGCGACGGGCGTGGGCGCGTGCAGCTCGCTGGTGCCCTGGTCGAGGTCGTCGACGTCGACGACGCCGCGGCGGCGCACCGTGCTCGCGTAGGCGCAGGTCTTGGTCGGGTCGAGATCCACGTGCATCTCATAGCGGCCGAAGCGATCGACGGCCTCGAGCGCGTAGCTGTCGATGAGGTGGCGGAGCTGGCTCTTACCGTAGCGCGGGTCGGGCTCGCTGGCGCTGATGGTGCCGGCGGCGGCGGCGATCATGATGCCGGTGT